>NZ_PEGG01000060.1:0-5000 GCF_002737765.1 Caulobacter sp. B11
ATCCTCGACGACCAGCCCCAGGCCTGGAGCGTGACCTCCCTGACCGACCTGACCCCGGCCGCCTTCGCGCCGGTGTTCGCGGCCGGCGGCGCGGTCGAGTTCGTGCTCCTGGGCATGGGCCTGAACAACGCCTTGCCGCCGCGCGAGGTTCGCGACGCCTTGAAGGACGCCGGCCTGGGTCTTGAGTTCATGAGCACGCGAGCCGCCGCGCGCACCTATAACGTGTTGGCCAGCGAAGGCCGGCGCCTGGCTGCGGCCCTGATCGCCGTCTGAGGCGCGCGCCTTCCGCCCCTCCGCAATACCCGCAATATTTGTAGCTATTTTCCGACTCTTCGAACGGTCCTATACCTGCGCCTCACGTTTGGGCTGAGGGGCAGAAAACATGGCCGCGCTACTATCGAACTTCCGCAATACCTTCATCGTCAGCAGCATCTTGGCGCTGGTGATGATCGCCGGCTATTTCATGCACGCTGGTGGCGGGCTGGTCTTCTTCGAGGCGGTGTACCGCTTCCTGCACGTATTCTTCGGCATCCTTTGGATCGGCCTGCTGTACTATTTCAACTTCGTCCAGATCCGCGTCATGCCGCAGATCCCGGCCGAACTGAAGCCGGCGGTCAGCAAGTACATCGCGCCCGAGGCCCTGTTCTGGTTCCGCTGGGCGGCCCTCGCCACCTGGGTGATGGGCGTGATCCTGGCCATCAGCCGCAACTATTTCGTCGAGGCATTCACCCTGGGCCTGGCCGGCGGCTTCACGCCTTCGGTCGACGCCCGCTACACCTTCATCGGCACCGGCATGTGGCTGGCCACGATCATGTTCATCAATGTCTGGGGCGTGATCTGGCCCAACCAGAAGCGGGCCCTGGGCATCGTTGAAGCCGACGCCGACACCAAGGCCAAGTCGGCCCGCACCGCCATGCTGTTTTCGCGCATCAACACCCTGCTCAGCCTGCCGATGCTGGCCACGATGGCGATGAACCAGACGCTGTTCGGCTAAGCCGTTCGGCTGAAAATCAGATATGGGAAGGGCCCGCCAGGCTTCGGCGGGCCCTTTTCGTTGAGACCATGACCGACACCGAAACCCTCGACGATCTCGTCCGCCGCGTCGATCCAGACCGCTGGTTGGCTAGCCGGTTCATCGCCGATCCCGCCGCCCGCGGCGACGTGATCGCCCTGACCGCCTTCAACTACGAGCTGGCCCGCGTGGCTGGCGGGGTCACGAACGCCCTGATGGGTGAGATCCGCCTGACCTGGTGGCGCGAGGCGATGGACGAGCTGGCCCTCGGCAAGGCGCCGCGCAAGCATCCCACGGTCGAGGCCGTGGCGGCCGCCGACCTGGATCCTGTGGCCCTGGCGGCCATGGCCGAGGCGCGCCTGTCCGACCTTGATGAGGCGCCCCTGGCCGACGAGGCGCGGGTGCTGGCCTATGTCGACGCCACGGCCGGGGCCTGGGCGGTGCTGGTGGCGCGACGGCTGGACCCGTCCTCCGATCCTCACGCAGTCAAGGGCGCGGCCCGGGCCTATGGCCTGGCCGGTCTGTCGCGCCTACAGCGCTTGCCGCCGGCCTGGACGCAAGCTGAAGTGTCGGCGCGCGTCGCCGCCCAGCTTCGCCTGGCGCGGACCGAGGCGCGCGGCCTGCCGATCGCCGCCTTTCCCGCCGTGGCCACGGCGGCCCTGGCCCGGGGGCTGGTCGCCGGCCGGGCCCCGTCCGAACTCGAAAAAAAGGCCCGCCTCACCTGGTCGGTGGCGACGGGCCGGCTTTGATGACCTGAGCGCTCCCGGGCGGGGAGGGCTCCGCCTATTTCTTCGTCCAGCGATCCAGCCAGGCCTGCACCTCGCTGTGCCACTGCACCGAGTTCTGGGCCTTGAGCACCCAGTGGTTCTCGTTGGGATAGTAGAGCAGTTGGCTGGGCACGCCCTTGCGCTGCAGGGCGGTGAAGCTGGCGATGCCCTGTTCCAGGGGCACGCGATAGTCGTTCTGGCCCTGGACGACCATCATCGGCACGCTCCAGTCGGCCACATGGTCGGCGGGATTGAACTTGGCGTAGGTCGTATTGGGTTCCCACGGCGTACCGCCATTGTCCCACTCGCTGAACCACAGCTCTTCGGTGGAATAGCCCATGAACCGGGCGTCGAAGATCCCGTCGTGATTGACCAGGCACTTCCACGGCTCTTTCCACTGGCTGGCGATCCAGTTGACCATGAAGCCGCCATAGGAGCCGCCCAGGGCGCAGGCGCGGTCCTTGTCGAGGAACGGATACTTGGCCAGGGCGTGGCTCCAGCCCTTCTGCAGGTCTTCCAGCGGCCGGTCGCCCCAGTGCTGGCTGATGGCGTCGGTGAAGGCCTGGCCATAGCCGGTGGAGCCGTGGAAATCGATCATCACCACGGCATAGCCGGCGCCGGCATAGGTCTGGGCGTTCCAGCGATAGTGGAACAGGTTGCCGAAGCTGCCCTGCGGCCCGCCATGGATCAGGAAGGCGACCGGATAGGTCTTGGCCGGGTCGAAATCGGCCGGCTTGACCAGATAGCCATGCACCGTCTCGCCGTTCCAGCCGGGGAAGCTGAACTGCTCGGCCTCGCCCATGGCCACGTCCTTGAGGGCGTCGCTGTTGAGGTCGGTCAGCTTCATCGGCGCGCCGCCCTTGGCCGGCAGGCTGTAGAGCTGGGCCGGCCCCTTGAGGGTGTCATGGGCATAGACCAGGCCCTGGGGTCCGACGTCGAAACCACTGACATGGCCGTCGCCGGTCAGGGCGGTGACCTTGGCCGTCTTCACGTCGATGGCGAACAGTCGGGTCTGACCGACGTCCTGGGCCAGGGCATAGATCGTCTTTCCGTCCCGGCTCCAGGCGACGGCGTCGGCCGAGCGGTCCCAGGCCGGCGCCAGTTCGCGTTCCTGGCCTGAGGCCTGGTCACGCAGAATGATCCCGAAGCGGTCGGCCTCGAAGCCCGGGCGCTTCATGGCGCGATAGGCAGCCCACTTGCCGGCTGCAGAAAACACGGGCGCCGTGTCCCAGGCCTTGTTGCCGGGGGTCAGGTTGGCCGGCTTGGCCGAGCCGTCCAGCGGGGCGCTCCAGACGTCGTAATTGGTCTGCCAGGCCTCGTCGCGGCCCGCGATCTTGGCCGAGAAGGCGACCGACTTGCCGTCGGGGGCGATGGCGAAGTCCTCGTCGCCGCCGAAGGGCTTGGTGGGGCTGTCGCCGTCGAAACCGGCCATCAGGTCGACCGGCTGTCCGGTCGCCGCGCCCGTGGCGTCGAGGGCGAAGGCGAACAGGTGGTTCTGGGTCTTGTCGTTCCAGGTGTCCCAATGGCGGATGAACAGCTTGTCGTAGACCACGCCGGTGGTCTTGGCGGTCGCCTTGGCCGCCAGGCGGTCCTGGGTGCAGGTGAGATCCGCGCAATCGGGGAACACCGCCTGGCTGATGACGATGGTCTTGCCGTCGTCGGCGACCTTGTAGGCCCCGACATCGAACGGGGCGCTGGTCACCTGGACGGCGGCTTCGCCGGCGACGTCGGTTCGGAACACCTGGTCGAGCCCGCCGGCCCGGCTGGAGACGAAATAGATGGCCTTGCCGTCCGCCGACCAGCGCCCGGCGCTGACGCCGCCGTCCGACACGGCCAGCCGGCGCGGGGGCGCCTTGGCTTTCAGGTCGGCGATCCACAGCGACATCGCGGCGCGGTTGGCCGGAAAGTCCATCGTGCGCACGGCGTAGAGCACATAGCGGCCGTCGGGCGAGATGCGCGGATCGCTGACCCGGTCGAGCTTGACCATGTCCAGGGCGGTGAAGGGGCGGGCGGCCTGGGCCGCGGGCGCGAGGGCGAAGGCGGCGAGCGACAGGGCAAGGGCGGAGGCGGCGATGCGCAAGGTCTTGGTCATCGAAGGCGTTTCCTGTTTCAACGCGTAAAAGCGCCGGCAGCCTAGCGAGGGCGTGCGCCCGATGCCAGGGGTTGAGGTCCATTCGTGCGCGAGGCGTTCCCGTGGCGCGCGAGAGGCATGGAATTCACCTTTCCTGAACGTTGAAAGCTGTTTTTTTTCAGGTGCTTAGTAGGGTAACAATCCGAAACAGGACTTGCTTTGCCGCGCCGCAACATCGTCTCTAAATGGTACACGGGGCGAGAAGGCGGTGGTCTAGCGCCGTCCTCGAGTAGCGAAGTAAGGGTTCCACGTGTCGGTTTCGGCTCATTATCAGCATACGGTCGCCGGGCCAGTGATCTTCGCCGGCATCGGCCTGCACACCGGCGAGCACGTCCGCGTGGCGGTGCGTCCGGCGGCGGCCGACGCCGGGGTGCTGTTCGTCCGCACGGACGTCACCGACCGTGACAACCGCGTGCCCGTGACGGCCGACGCCGTCTGCCAGACCCAACTGGGCACCGTCATCAACAACGCCGCCGACGTGCGCGTCTCGACCATCGAGCATCTGATGGCCGCCCTGGCCGCCCTGTCGATCGACAATTGCGTCGTCGAACTGGACGGTCCGGAAGTGCCGATCATGGATGGCTCCTCCGAGCCTTTCGTGCAGATTCTCGACCGGGCCGGCCGCCGCCGCCAGGACGTTCACCGCCGTTACATTGAAATCCTCGCCCCGATCGTGGTCGAGGAGGGCGACAAGCTGGCCAGCCTGACGCCGTCCGACCGTTTCGAGGTCGCCTTCGAGATCGACTTCACCAGCCAAGCCATCGGCCACCAGCGCGTCGACTTGGTCATCGACGAGGACAGCTTCCGCGAGGAACTGTCCAACTGCCGGACCTTCGGCTTCGTGCGCGATGTCGAGGCCCTGCGCGCCATCGGCCTGGCCCGTGGCGGCTCGATGGACAACGCCGTGGTCATCGACGGCGACCGGATCCTCAATCCCGAAGGCCTGCGGCGTCCTGACGAATTCGTGCGCCACAAGGCGCTGGACGCGATCGGCGATCTCTATGTGCTCGGCTCGCCGATCATTGGCCGTTTCGAAGGCGTCCTGGCCGGCCACGGCCTGAACAACGCCGTCGTTCGCGCCCTGCTGGCC
>NZ_PEGG01000060.1:10000-14997 GCF_002737765.1 Caulobacter sp. B11
CCTCGGGGACCTCGTCCTTGAAGCGCTTGAGGGTCTGCAGGGTGCCCAGTTCCAGAACGACGATGTCGTTGCGGATGATCCGGACCTTGGCGCCCTTGCGCACGACACCTTCGGTGACGCGGCAACCGGCGACCTTGCCGACCTTGGAGATGTCGAAGGCTTGCAGCACTTCGGCGTTGCCGAGGAAGGTTTCGCGCTGGATCGGGGCCAGCATGCCCGAGAGCACGCCTTTGATGTCGTCCAGCAGGTCGTAGATGATCGCGTAGTAGCGGATCTCGACCCCTTCGCGCTCGGCCAGCGCCCGCGCCTGGGCCGAGGCCCGGACGTTGAAGCCGATGAGCGGCGCGCCGGCGCCCTTGGCCAGCATGACGTCGCTTTCGCTGATCGCCCCGGCGCCCGACAGGATGATCCGCGCGCGGACCTCGTCGGTCGACATGGCGTCCAGCGATCCGATGATCGCCTCGGCCGAGCCCTGCACGTCGGCTTTGATGACCAGCGGCAGTTCGCGGTACTTCTTGTCCTGCAGCTTGGCCATCATGTCGGCCATGCTGGTGGCGCCCGCGCCGACCGGATGCATCGATTTCTCGCGCTTCAGGCGGATGCGGTACTCGGTCAGCTCACGAGCGCGGGCCTCGTTCTCGACGACCGCGAAGGGGTCGCCGGGCGAGGGCACGCCGTCCAGGCCGAGGATCTCGACCGGGGTGGCGGGACCGGCTTCGGTCAGTTGCTCGTTACGCTCGTTGAGCAGGGCGCGAACCCGGCCGAACTGGCTGCCGGCCACGACGATGTCGCCGCGCTTCAGCGTGCCACGCTTGACCAGCACGGTGGAGACCGCGCCGCGACCCTTGTCGAGCTTGGCCTCGATCACCACGCCGTCGGCGGTGCGATCGGGGTTGGCCTTCAGGTCCATGACCTCGGCCAGCAGCAGGACGCGCTCGATCAGCTCGTCCAGGCCCTGACCGGTCTTGGCCGAGACCTCGACGATCTGGGTCTCGCCGCCGAGGCTTTCAACGACGATTTCGTGCTGCAGCAGCTCGTTGGTCACCCGGGTAGAGTCGGAGCCCGGCTTGTCCATCTTGTTGACGGCCACGATGATCGGCACGTTGGCGGCGCGGGCGTGTTTGATCGCCTCGACCGTCTGCGGCATGACGCCATCGTCGCCGGCCACGACCAGGATCACCACGTCGGTGATGTTCGCGCCACGGGCCCGCATTTGCGAGAAGGCGGCGTGGCCCGGGGTGTCGAGGAAGGTGACCTTCTCGCCGCCTTCCAGGCGAACCTGGTAGGCGCCGATGTGCTGGGTGATGCCGCCGTGCTCGCCGCCGGCCACATCGGCCTTGCGCAGCGCGTCCAGCAGGCTGGTCTTGCCGTGGTCGACGTGACCCATGACCGTGACCACCGGGGGCCGCGACTCCAGGTGATCGTCGACATCCTCGGCGCCGATGAAGCCTTCTTCGACGTCGGCTTCCGACACGCGGCGGACGGTGTGGCCAAATTCGGTGGCCACCAGCTCGGCGGTGTCGTTGTCGATGACGTCGTTGATCTTCAGCATCACGCCCTGACGCATCAGGAACTTGATGATCTCGACACCACGCACGGCCATCCGGTTGGACAGCTCCTGCACGGTGATGACGTCAGGAATAATCACTTCGCGGCTGACCTTGACCTGGTCGGCGGGACCACCGCGACGCTTCTCCTTTTCACGTTCACGCGCCCGGCGAACCGAGGCGAGCGAGCGCATGCGATCGGCGGAATCTCCGTCGCCGGCCACGGTCTGGATCGTCAGGCGGCCTTCGCGGCGCATCGGCGCGCCCTTGGCGCGCGACACGGCCTTGCCGGGGGCGGCGGCCTTGCGGCGATCGTCCTCGTCATCGGGCCTGCGGCTGACTTCGCCGCCGGGACGCGGGGCCGAACGGGTGGCGCGCTGCACTTCCGGCGTGGCCGGCGGGGCGGCGGGCGCACCGGGACGGGCGCCGCGCGGACCGCCGGGACCCGGACGGGCGCCCGGAGCCGGACGCGGCGCGAGGGCCGAATAACGGACCGTCTGGGTGGGTCGGTCGCCTTGCGGACGGTCGCCCTGGGGACGATCGCCTTGCGGACGATCGGCGCCCGCGCGGAAGCCGCCGGCGCCTTCGGGACGCGGACCGCCCGGAGCTTCCGGACGCGGAGCGCGCTGGTTGTAGGGACCGTCCTGGCGCGGGGCGCGCTGGTTGAACGGACGATCGCCCTGCGGAGGACGGTCGCCGGCCGGCGGACGATAGGTGGTGGTCGACGAGCGGTCGTCGCGACGGTCGCGGCTGGGCTCGTAGGTGCGGGTCTGACCGGCGGGAGCCGGCGGACGCGGAGCGTCGGCGCGAACCGGCGGCGCGGCCGGCCGGGGCGCGGGCGGGGCGACCGGCGCGGCGGCCACGGGAGCCGGAGCCACCGGAGCGGCGACGACAGGCGCGGCGGCGACCGGGGCCGGCGGCGCAACCACCGGCGCGGCCGGGGTCGGCGCGGCGGCGACAGCGGCGGGAGCCACGGGCGGCGCGACCGGAGCCGGCGGCGCTTCGGCCAGAGCCTTGGCGGCGGCAGCCTTGGCGGCGGCGGCGCTGGCGGCGGCGTCCGCGACGGCGCGGGCCTCGGCGGCCCGACGATCCGAAGCCTGACGCTCCTGCTGTTCACGGGCCGATTCAATGGCCCGCTGGCGAGCGCGCAGCTCGTCTTGCGACAGACCGCCGGACGAACCGCCCGAGGATCCGGACGAGCCGCCCGATTGCGGACCGCGCGGCGCGTCCTGGCGGCGCTCGGCCGAGGAGGGCGCGGCGAGATTGCCCGATGCGGGCGCGTGGGAACGCGTACGCTTGGTTTCGACCACCACCGTCTTGGTGCGGCCGTGGCTGAAGCTCTGCTTCACGACGCCCGCGCTCACCGAGCCCTGGCGGGGCTTCAGTGTGATGGGCGCTCGCCCGCCGGGATTACCCGACCGACCGTTATCGTTCTCGTCGCTCATGCGCTCGCTTGTACTTCCGCCGGGGGGAGGCCCGGCCAAAAACCGTTCGATCCATACGAGAAAAGGGGCCTGGACGTACCTTCGAAAAGAAGGCGCGTTTCCCGACCCTATTTCACGAGCGCGACCGCCGATCTGGAAAACCGTTCGGCGGTGGTCGCGCTCAACTATCAGACACTAGACCCGTAAAGGACTAGGACTCCTCGCGCCAACTCGCCAACCAAGATGGAGGCATGAGCGGGCGGAAGCCTGATAACCGCTCGACATCCAATGTCCAGCGATCCGTGCCGCGCCCGGCAAGAAGCGCCGTGTGTATCACATTCTCCCCGCCCAAGGCCAAACCCAATTCGTCGGATGTGAACATCCCGAAGATTCGAGGCGAATTTGGCGCCTTGTGGACGGCGGAGAGTATCTTGCGGCGACCGTCGTCGGCGCTGTCGGACGCCTCGATCAACCAAGCCGTCTTGCCCGACTTGAGGGCGGCGACGACCTTTTCGAATCCCGAGATAATCGTTCCGCCGCGCCGTGCAAGGCCCAGCCCATCGAGAACCCGCTTGGCCAGCAGGCGTTCCACCTGGTCGGCGAGGTCGGCGGGGGCCGTGACCTTGGTCTTGGCGGCGCGCGAGAACAGGCCCTTCTTGGCCGCGGTCGTCACCGCCTCGCGGCTGGCCCCGACCCACAGGCCGCGTCCCGGCAGCTTGCGGGCCACGTCCGGAACCACGACGCCGTCGGGCCCGACCACGAACCGCACCAGACATGCTTCGTCCGCCGCCTCGCCCAGGACGATGTCCTTGCGCTGGCGGGAGGCTTCGGCGTGGGTCTTGGGGGCCTGGACTTCGGTCATGCAACTCGCGAGATCCGCCCCCTCGGCCTAAGACCGAGGGGGCGGGTTTCATCAGTCTTCCTTGGCGTCTTCGGTCGGCTCGGCCTCTTCGACGGCCTCGGCCACGTCTTCCAGCGCTTCGGCCGACTCCTCGGCGCCCTCGTCGCCTTCGGCATATTCGGCTTCGTCGACATATTCCGGCTCCGGCGGAGCCTCGACCCAGCCCATGACGATCCGGGCGCGCATGATCAGCGCCTCGGCGTCTTCCGGCGACAGGCTGAAGCTTTCCAGGATGCCCGGCTCGCGCACGCGCTCGCCGTTCTTGCTTTCGAACCAGCCGCGCATGTCGTCGGGCACCAGGCCGGCGAGATCCTCGACGGTCTTCACGTCGCCTTCGCCCAGGGCCACGGCCATGGGCAGGGTGACGCCCTCGATTTCGAGCACGGCGTCCTCGACGCCCAGTTCGACGCGCTTGGCGTCGAGGGCGGCGGTTTCCTTGTCGAGGAATTCGCGGGCCCGGGCCTGCAGTTCCTCGGCGGTCTCGTCGTCGAAGCCCTCGATCGAGGCGATCTCGTGCGGCTCGACATAGGCGACGTCTTCCACCGCGGCGAAGCCTTCGGTGACCAGCAGCTGGGCGATGACCTCGTCGACGTCCAGGGCTTCCTGGAACAGGGCGGTGGTCTCGGTGAACTGCTTCTGACGGCGCTCGCTCTCCTGGCTTTCCGTCGTGATGTCGATCTGCCAGCCGGTCAGCTGCGAGGCCAGGCGGACGTTCTGGCCGCGACGGCCGATGGCCAGGGACAGCTGCTCGTCGGGCACCACGACCTCGACGCGCTCGTCTTCCTCATCCATCACGACCTTGGACACTTCAGCCGGGGCCAGGGCGTTGACGATGAAGGTCGCCTCGTCCTCGGACCACTGGATGATGTCGATCTTCTCGCCCTGCAGCTCGGCCACCACCGCCTGCACGCGCGAGCCGCGCATGCCGACGCAGGCGCCGACCGGGTCGATGCTGGAGTCGTTGGAGATCACGGCCATCTTGGCGCGCGAACCCGGGTCGCGGGCCACGGCGCGGATCTCGATGACGCCGTCATAGACTTCCGGCACTTCCTGCGCGAACAGCTTGGCCATGAAGCCGCCGTGGGCGCGCGACAGCATGATCTGCGGGCCCTTGGTCTCGCGACG
>NZ_PEGG01000061.1 GCF_002737765.1 Caulobacter sp. B11
TGTGCAGGCGCACGGTTTTCAAACGAGACGTCGCGGCCGCCCACCTGGCGGGTATTGACCCCGAGGCGTCCGACGCCGCCTTCATAGATGTAGTCGCCGATGTGGATCACGCAGTCGGGGGTCCACTCGGCCATGTCGGCGAAGGCCGCGAAATGCCCCGTCTCCCAGTGGTTGCAACTGGCCAAGGCGAGCTTGGCCTCGCGGTCGGCGGCGCTGGACGTGCGCGTGCGGCCGACGGTGCTTTGCGCGTCGCCGAACATGAACTGGTACCAGTACTCACGCCCTGGCTCGAGCCCGTCCAGCTTGACGTGGATGCTGTGGGCGTCCGCGTCGGAGGTGGACGCCCACCCCTCGCGGAACACGTGACGCCGTTCAGCGTCACGCCAGACCGTCCAGCGGACCTCCACCCGACCCCGGGGCATTCCGCCGCCGCGAAGAGGGTCCACCGCCAGACGGGTCCAAAGCACCACGCTGTCGGGGCGCGGCGTTCCCGAGGCGACGCCAAGGGTGAACGGGTTGGTTCCTGTGGCCGCGAACACGTCGCGCGGCGTCAAAAGCGGCAGAGCCATCAGGGCGAGGAGGGAATCGCGGCGTGAGAGCATAAAAATCTCCATCAATTCAATGACAAAGAGGCCCGAGGCGGACTTTCGCCTCGGGCCTCGCAGTGTCCTAGAACTTGGTCGCGACCGTCGCGTACAGCGAGCGCGGCTTGCCCTCGAAGGGGTAGCCGTAGAAGTAACGGTCATCCTGGTTGGTGTATTCGCCGCGGTTGAAGGCCGCGCCGTAGAAGTTGTTCCCGTAGCCCCAGCGCTCGGCATATTTGGTGTCGAGCAGGTTCACGATGCGCAGCTGGAAGCGGTGCTGCAGCTCCGCCCCGGCCAGATAGGTGACCGTAGCGTTGACGACCGTGTAGTCGCCGAAGTTGTAGCGATAGCGCGGGACGCCCGTATCGGCGCCGATCCCATTGACCGCCGGCTTGGTGGTGCCGGCGATGGCCGGACCGCCGGTCGCATATTCAGGACCCTGGAAGCGCGGCAGGACCTGGAACTTCAGGCGCTGGTCCTTGGAGGTCCAGTCCAGCGCAGCCGTGGCGAACCACACCGGGGTTTCGCTCAGCTGCACGCCCTTTCTTGAGCCCGCCGTCAGGGACGAGTCCTGGTTGGTGTAGCCGATATTGGCGTGCCACTGTTCGCCCAGCCGCAGGTCGAACTCGGCCGTCCAGCCATTGATCTGGTTGATCGCGCTGTTGTTGAAATAGGTATCGACCGGCACGTTAACGCCTTTGTCGGTCACGATTAGCGGGCGACCCGACGTCGTCGAAATGCGGTTGGTCACCTCGGTCCTGAACGCGCCCACCTCGGCGAACACCTGAGCGAAGCCGAAGTCATGATTGTAGCCGAACGCGGCGTTGTAGGTTTCCGTCTCTTCGGGCAGCAGGGCGGCATTGCCAACAACCGTGAAGGCTGCGCCGGACACGGCCGTCGGCGGGCGCGGGTTGTTGATATAGAGTTCGTTGGTCTGCGGCAGGCTGTAGGACGTGCCGCCGTTGGCGCGCACATAGTAGTCGGTCAGGAAGGGATGCTTGACCCCGAATTTCCAGATCGATTTGTTGTCGAAAGCGTCGGAGAAGTCGGTCCGCACCGCCAGCGATATCTTGGTGTCGGGGCTGAAGGGCAGGGTCGGGTGCAGATCGACGAACAGGCCCGTGGTCGACGAGTCGTTGTTGGGCACAGCGAAGCGGGCGTCTGAGTCGTCCTTGTAGGACACCCACTGAATACCGCCGACGGCCTCCAGATAGCGGTTGAACTTCACGGTGGCCCGGGCGGTGCTGCCCATCTCGACAAAGCCGCTCTTGAATTGGTTGCTGCTGCCAAAGCCGTGGGCGAAGGCGGGCTCGACAGTGCCCGTATAGGCGCCCAGCGGCACGGTCCGCGTCGACACCCCGGCGCCGTTGACGACGTTGGCCGCCGGACAGCCGGCGCGAATACGGCAAACAACGGGATAGAGCTCGGCGTTCCACAGCTGCGGGTTGGAATAATAGGCCGAGGCTTCGATCAGTAGATTGTCGTTCCAGCGCTTGCTGAACGACGCGTCCATGATCGGATAGCGCAGCGTGTTGGGCGAATAGGACTCGCCGGACGGGAAGGGGTCCTGGAACCAGCTTTCGGTATAGATGGCGTTGGCGCGGAACTCGGTGTCATCGTCGATCTTCCACAGATACTTGACGCCGATATCATTCTTGTTCAGCGGATAATCCTGAACGCCGCCCGAGAGGGCGACGTTGTCGGTGAACAGGGTCGGATCAAAGATCCGCGGACCATCGGTGGCCAGCATCGCGCCGTAGATCATCAGCGAATGATTGCCGTCTTCGTCGAGCGGGAAGCTGTAATTGCCCCAGACTTCCCGGGTCTGGAACGCCCCGTAGGATACCCCGAAGTCGCCCTTGCGCGTGCCGTCGGGCTTCTTGGTGACGACATTGACGACGCCGATGCCGCCATTGGACCCGAAATAGAGGCTGTTGCCGCCGCGGAACACTTCGATGTTCTCGACCATGTGATTGTCGATGGTCGTGGCGCCCCAGATGTTCTCGAGCACGGGACCGCGGTCATAGAGCGGCACGCCGTCAACCGCCACCAGGGTGTCACGGTCGCCGCCGCCATCGAGGCGGATCGTGTACTCGCCTTCGTCGGGCGAGTAGCCGATGTTCACGCCCTTAACGAGGAACTGTAACGCCTCGGCGAAATTGATCGCGCCGCTCTGCTCGACGCGCTCGCCGCTGATGACCTGCACGTCGGTGCCGTACTGGGCCAATTCCTTGGCGACAACAGTGGGTTGCTCGGCCTTACGAGCGCTGTTGACGGTGACGGCGGAAACCTGGGTTTCCGTCGACGAGGCGGGCTTTGCCTCGCCAACGCTCGCGACACTGACGACTTGGGCCAGCGCCAGCGAGGGCAGGGCGCTCGACAGCAGAAGCAGCGGCAGCAAGTGCGCCCTGCGAAGTTTGGTTATTGGTCCCGCCATGATGTGTCCCCTTACATCTCTGAAATATTTTCAGTGCCGCCGTGAAGATCGAGACGGGGAGTGCGCTCTCGGCGGTCCCACCTCTCATTTTGAGACGCCTAAGGGCATGCGATGACGGAACGATGAAAACTTTGTGGGAAGTTAATGAACATATTTCATTTCATGGGCGTGCGTGTATGAGGACGAGCCATTCAAAATCCTAGCGCCGCGGACTCATGACCCAAAATCCATTGCGGTTCACGCCTTTCGCCAACGGGCCATCCGTTCCTGACGCCAGAGCCATGGTGGAGAGCGCCAACGGGATTTTGCTGGACTGGGACGGGTGCGTCGCCCATGGCGACGTGCCGCATGCGGCGGGGGTGGCCTTCCTGCGCCGCTATGCCGACAGGATCGCGATCCTGTCCAACAGCTCAACCCTGTGGCCCGGCGACATCGAGCGACGGCTGGCGGGACTCGGCATCGCCATTCCCGCCGAGCGGATCGTTCTGGCTGGACACCATGCCCTGCTGCTCGCCGCGCGCCTTGGCCTGGCCACCACGGTGTTCGGCAATTCGCATATGAAGGCCTTGGCGCGGCAGTTGGGTATCCAGCAAGTGGCCGTCAATCCCGAGGTCATTGTTCTGCTGCGCGACACCAAATTCAGCTATTCGCGACTGAAGTTTGGGGTCAACGCCCTGGCCCGTGGCGCGCGTCTGATTGTCGCCAACCCGGACCTGACACATCCAGGTCCGAAGGGCGACACCGTGCCTGAGACCGGCGCTCTCCTGGCGGCGTTCGGGGCCTGCGTGCCATTGGACCAGCTTACGCTCGACGTGATCGGCAAGCCCCACGCCCAGATGTTTCACATGGCTTGCGGGGCTTTGGCGCTTCAGCCCAACCAGGCCTTGATGATCGGCGACAACCCGCGGACCGATATCGAAGGCGCGCGTCGGCTAGGGATCCCCGCCTTGCTGGTCAGCCCGGGCTCTGCGCTTGGCCTCGGCGATCTCTGTTGATCCAGCAGTTCAAAACCGCTTGAGCGACAGCACGTCAAAGGTCTCGCGGAGCGTGGTGGTGGCGCGCTCGTAGTCCGCCAGGGCCAGCGCGGCGATCAGTGTGTCGATCACGCAGAGTTGAGCAATCCTGCTGGTCATGGCTTCGGTGCGAAACATGGTCTCGCGGGCCATGGTGAACAGGGTGACATCGGCGTGGGACTGGATCGGTGATCGCGCATAGTTGGTCAGCGCGATTGTTGTCGCGCCGGCCTCCTTGGCCAGTTGAGTCGCCACCACCGTCTCATGCGTCGAGCCCGTATGGGAGATGGTCAGCACCGCGACGTCCGGTCCCGTGCGCGAAGCGCTGATGGCTTGAATATGGCTATCGGTCACCGCCTTTGCATCCAGCCCAATGCGGAGCATCCGATAATGGGCGTCCTCCGCGATCGGCGCGGACGACCCGATGCCGTAGATCTCGATGCGCTTTGCCTTGCGGATCGCTTCGACGGCCGCCGCGACCGCCTTGGGGTCAAGAACGCTCATCGAATCGCGCAGAGCCTGGATCCCCGCGTGGAACATCTTGCGGCAGATCGTCTCCACATCGTCGTCCTGGCCAGGTCCTCCTGAATGTATTGCACCGGCTGCACAACGGCCTGGGCCAGCGAAAGCTTAAGCTGCTGGAATCCTGAAAGTCCGAGATTCTGGCAGAAATTGACCACGCTGCCTTGGCTTGATCCTGTTTGTTCGGAGAGTTCCGTGACCGACATGCGCATGACCGCATCCGGCTGGCTCAGGATGAAGTCGGCGATCAGGCGAGAGGTGGGCCCCAAGGTTTTGTAGGTCGATTGAATGCGGGCGATCACATTATGCACCGGGGTATGGCTGGTGCTTCGCGGACGCGACTTCGCCGAGTTGGGCCTTGGGTCGGACAAGGATGCCTGCTTTCAATCAAGTCGGGGTGACACTGATGACCCGGACCGCGCGAGGAAACCAGATTACGCGCCG
This sequence comes from Caulobacter sp. B11, assembly GCF_002737765.1. Classification (GTDB taxonomy): domain Bacteria; phylum Pseudomonadota; class Alphaproteobacteria; order Caulobacterales; family Caulobacteraceae; genus Caulobacter. The sequence goes on from NZ_PEGG01000061.1 coordinate 5,001, forward strand.
AGGATGCTAGACCTGGGCGGGTCGCGCTCTCCGATCGTGCGACCGGTGACAGCTTCCAACCTACGCTCGGCGCGGCGCCCTGACACCGCTCGCCCGTGGACGATTTCATCGCCTCGAAGTTCCAAATCCGAGGGCGACGCAATCTGAGATATACTCATTTATCAGAAAACGAAAGCTGAGATAGCTTCATCCTGACGTCATATGCATGCGTTAAGGCTGCCCACGGTGCTGCTAAATCCCGAGGTGGTCGCGTGCGTGGCTTGATACTCCTGCTCATTCTGGCGTTGTCGGCGCCCGTGGCGCGACCGCCGCTGATCGACCACTCACCGTGATCCTCATCCCCGCCGACGGCGGCACCGAAGCGGGCACCAAGGCGGACTATCAGCCGCTGTTCAACGCCGTCGCGCGCACCAGCGGGCTAAGGTTCGAAATCCGCGTCGCGCAATCCTATGGGGCCGTGGTCGAGGCGCTCTGCAACGGCACGGCCGACATAGCCTTCGTCGGGCCCGTGACCTACATCCAGGCCCACAATCGTCATTGCGCCGAACTGTTGGCCGTCGCGGTCGAGAAGGGCCAGTCGATCTACTATGCTGGCTTGTTCGCCAGGGTCGGCTCCCCGATCACGTCCGTGAAGGGTCTGAAGGGCAAGCGCGTCGCATTCGGTGATGTGAACTCCACCTCTTCCTTCATCTATCCGATGGCGATGATCCTGGACGCCGGGCTCGATCCTGTTCGCGACCTGAAGGACGTTCGCATCACGGGCAGCCACGCCAACAGCCTGGCCGCGCTCACCCAGGGCCAGGTCGATGTCGCCGCCCTTTCGTTCGATTCCTTTGACAAGGCCGTTCGCCAAGGCGCGGTGAAGGCCAACAGCGTCAAGGTCGTCGCACGGAGTGACGCGATCCCCTATCCGCCGATCATCATGAACGCGAAGCTGGCCGCGCCGCTGAAGGCCAGGTTGAAGCTGGCGTTTCGGAATGTCCATTTGGCGCCGGGCGTGACGCCGGAAATGATCCGCGGCTATGGCGGCGGAAAGGTGGACCGGTACGATTCAGGCTTTCACGCCGCCAAGTTCAACGTCGCGGCCAGGAAGATGAGCCGGCTGACCGACGAACTTAAGGGCGAGATCCTCAAGAAATCGGCGCAGCGCTAGCGGCCATGATCGATTTTGATGACGTGCATGTGCGCTATCCAGACGGCTGCATCGCGCTCGACGGTGTCAGCTTCCGGGTGCCGCAGGGACAGTTTTGTGTGATCCTGGGCCTTCCGGATCGGGCAAATCTACCCTGCTGCGCACCGTCAACGGCCTGGTGACCCCAACCTCTGGCAAGGTCGCGATCGGCGGCGTGAGGGTGGAGCGTAAGAGCCTGTCCGTCCTGCGACCGGCGATCGGCATGATCCATCAACACTTCGGCCTGGTGGACCGATCCTCCGCCGCCACCAATGTTGTCTGCGGCGCGCTGCCGGCGATTTCACTGGGGCGGGCGATGCTGGGCCTGTTTCCCGAGCACCATCGCCGCAAGGCCTGCGAACTGATGGCCGCGGTCGGACTTGGACCCGAGCATCTGCGGCGCCGGGTCAAGGATATGTCGGGGGCCAGCAGCAGCGCGTCGGTATCGCGCGCGCCTTCATGCTCGATCCCGGCGTCGTGTTGGCCGACGAACCGGTGGCTAGCCTGGATCCGAAGATCAGCGCCGACGTGCTCCGTTTGCTGAAGGATCAGGCCAAGCTGCGCGGCGCCACGGTCCTGTGCAGCCTGCACCAGATCGACCTGGCCCGCGCGTTCTCGGATCGGATCATCGCCTTGAGCGGCGGCCGCGTCGTGTTCGACGGTCCTCCGGATCAGCTGTCCACCGAGCATCTCGGCAGGATCTATGGCGACATCGCCTTGTCCGACGCGCCCGCGAGCCCCGCCCATGCCCAACCGGAGCCCGTGTCGTGACCACGCCCTCTTCGCAGCTCCTGCGGCATGAATGGCGGTTTCCGCCGCCCTACAACGCCCGCGGGCTTGGCCTCGCGCTGATCGCGATCCTCGTGCTGCTCTTCACGGGCTCGCGCGTCGAGATCGTCCGCATGCTGGTCCTGTCGGGGGAGGGGCTGCTGGCGACAGTAGGCTTGAAGGACGATTCCCAGGTGGCCAAGGGATTCGCCACGATCGGACAGCAATTGTTTCCTCCCGTCATCGCCGAGCGCACCGAAACCAGCCGCATCGAGAATTTCGACCCGGCCCATCTGCCGCTCTGGGCTCACCTGGAAACAGTGGAGCGCACCGTCGAAACGCTCAATCCCGACACGCTCCAGACGGATCATTCCATCGAGCGCGTGCAATATTTGGTGGAGCCTTTCGGCTATTTGCGACATGTCGCGCTGAAACTGGTCGAGACGCTCGAGATCGCCCTTTGGGGAACGGCTCTGGCGATTATTCTCGCAGCGCCCCTGGCGATCCTGGGCGCCCGTAACCTTACGCCGCATCCCCTCGTCTATGGGGCCGCGCGCATGGTGGTCAGCTTCTTTCGGTCAATCCCCGAACTGATCAGCGCTTTGTTCCTGGTCCTAGCCTACGGCTTTGGCCCGATCGCCGGCGTGCTGGCCCTGGCCTTCCATGCCGCGGGATTTCTGGGAAAGTTCTATGCCGAGGATATCGAGAACGCGGACCCCCGAGCCCAGGAGGCGCTCGGCGCCATCGGCGCGGACCGCCTCAAGGTACTGATCTATGCCATCCTACCCCAGGTCGCCCCGCAGTACATAGCCTATACACTCTACGTACTGGATCGAAATGTTCGAATGGCCACAGTCATTGGCCTAGTCGGGGCTGGAGGCATTGGTCAAGAACTAAAGGGCCGGTACGATATGTACAACTACGGCCATGTTGCGACTATATTGTTAGCGATATCA
>NZ_PEGG01000062.1 GCF_002737765.1 Caulobacter sp. B11
GCTGAGGGTGGCGCGGGCCAGGTCGGGCGCCGCCGCCAGGGCCAGGGCCAGGAAGCCCTTCATGTCGCAGGTTCCCCGGCCATAGAGCCGGCCGTCGCGCGCCGTCACCACGAAGGGATCGCTGGTCCAGGGCTGGCCGTCCACCGGCACCACGTCGGTATGGCCCGACAGCACCACCCCGCCCTCGACCGCCGGTCCGATACTGGCCAGAAGGTTGGACTTGGTCCCGTCCAGATTGGGCACCGGCGGCTGGCGACGCCCAGATCGGCCAGATAGGCCTCGACCCATTCGATCAGGGCCAGGTTGGAGCCGCGCGAGGTGGTGTCGAACCCCACCAGGGTGGACAGCAGGTCGATCGCGCGGCGCGACAGGTCTTCCGAGGAGGAGGTCATGACCCGACCCTAGCAAGGCCTTTGCCGCGACGGCAAATTTCGCGGCCGCTCGTCCAGCGATATCGTGCGGCCGAGGCAGGTTTATCCTTTCGGCGGCCTCCTGGCGCCGGGCCTGTGCACGATTTGACTAGCCGAGGCCTCTTCCCATGGCCCCGCCCTGCCACTAGACGGAACGGACCATGATCCTGACCCTCTCCTGCCCCGACCAGCGCGGCATCGTCGCCAAGGTCTCGACCTTTCTGTTCGAGCGCGCCTGCAACATTCTCGACGCCCAGCAATTCGACGACCAGGAGACCGGGGTCTTCTTCATGAGGGTGGTGTTCGACGCCGACGGCGCCGATCGAGAGGGCCTACGCGCGGCCTTCACGGGCCTGGCCGCCGGCCTGGCCATGCGCTGGACGATGCGCGACCGCAGCGAGCGCTACCGGGTGATGATCCTGGCCAGCAAGTCAGACCATTGCCTGACCGACCTGCTCTATCGCTGGCGCATCGACGAACTGCCCATGGACCTGACGGCGGTGGTCTCCAACCATTCGGTCGAGACCTATGAGCATATCGATCTGAGCGGCCTGCCGTTCCACCACCTGCCGGTGACCAAGGCCACCAAGTTCGAGCAGGAAGCCGAGCTCTGGAAGCTGATCCAGGACACCCGGACCGACATCGTCGTCCTCGCCCGCTACATGCAGGTGCTGTCCGACGGGCTGGCGGCCAAGCTGGAAGGGCGGTGCATCAATATCCACCACTCGTTCCTGCCGGGCTTCAAGGGCGCCAAGCCCTATCACCAGGCCCATGCGCGCGGCGTCAAGGTGATCGGGGCCAGCGCCCACTATGTGACCGGCGACCTCGACGAGGGCCCGATCATCGAGCAGGACGTCGAGCGCATCAGCCATCGCGACACGCCCGAGGACCTGGTCCGCAAGGGCCGTGACATCGAGCGTCGCGTGCTGGCCCGCGCCCTGCGCTGGCGGCTGGAAGACCGGGTTCTGCTCAACGGCCGCAAGACCGTCGTGTTCACCGACTGAATTCAGTCCGCGCCCACCAGCGGCAACAGACCGGCCTCGACCAGGGATTCAGGACCGGTGAACCGGCGGGTCATCGGCCCGATCAGGGATCGATCGCCCATTTGCTTGAAGGCTTCCTGCAGGAAGCGATATTCCACCGAGCCGTTATAGTACTGGCCTTCGGTGACCGCGGTCTCGACCTTGGCGGCCAGGCCCGGATAGAATTTGAAGTGGGCCAGGGCGCAGGCCAGAATTCCATCCGGCGCCTGGTTGATGCCATGATCGCCCATGCGCAGGATACCCGCGCCTTCCTTGATCAGGGGCACTTTCCAAAGGGCCGCGATCTTGGGCTTGTCGCTGTAGATCTCGCGGACCCGCGCCTGGTGTTCCCGATAGAGCATGCTGAGAAGACGGTGACGGATACCGGCCTGGAACACCTTGGGGGTGCCCCTGCCCTCCCAGCGAAAATAGGGGCCGACATCGAAAAAGGGATTGCCGGCGAACGGGCTCAGGGCGGGATCAAAGTCATGATGGCCGAGGGTTTCGCCGTAGCAGTCCACCATGGGCGCCGTCGCATAGGTCCGCCCGGCCGCGTCCAGGATCTGGGTGAACGCCTGGATCGTCGAGACCCCGGGCGGCAGGACGAGAAACTCGTCCGCGTCCACGACAAGAACCCAGCGGTCCTTCAAGATCTGCTTGGGCAGGTTTTCCTTCAGGAATGACGCCAGCCGCCGCGGGGTGCCGTCCGGCTTGAGGCCGAACTGATCCTCGAACCGGCTGTCAGAGCGAAGAAGGGTGCAGTCGGGCTGACCCTCGAGAAAGGATCGGAAAGGTTCGTCCGACCGGTCATCATAGATGACGAAGTGCGCGAAGCCGAGATTGCGGTAGTGCTCGAAGAAATGCGGACCGAAATAGGTCTCGTCCCGCATTATTGCAAATATGCTAATATTATCACGCGTAAGGGGCGCGCGCGTTTGACGACCCGCGCCGCTATCGAAGCACTCATGATATAATCTTTGCCGCCATAAGCCTGCGCTCGCTTGCTGAACAGAGCAGCCTAGTGGGATTCTGGCGCGCTCCACCTGAAGGAGGCCGCTCGCGGGCGATTCGCCCCGAAGGTCTTTTGCGAGACCTTTCAGCGACCCGGCCTGGACGCGGACAGACTTTGAGCCGACTTTGAGCCGACGCTAGCCTTGCTGAACGCGACCTTCCGCCGGCAGCACGTCGATCAGTTCGATGCGGAAAATCATCACGCTGTTGCCGGGAATGGGCCCCTTGTCCTGGGCGCCGTAGCCGAGCGCCGGCGGCACATAGAGGATCCATTCGTCGCCGGGACGCATCTTGACCAGAGCGGTCTGCCAGGCGGGCACCAGCCCGTTGAGCGGGAACGAGGCCGGGACGCCGCGCTCGTAGGAACTGTCGAACACCGACCCGTCCAGCAGCTTGCCCTCGTAGTGGACCTTGACCTCGTCGACGACGGCCGGCTTGGGGCCGGTCAGCGGGCCCGACTTGACGATCTTGTACTGCAGGCCGTCGGGCAGGGTGATCACCCCAGGCGCCTTGCTGTTCTTGGCCATGAACGCCTCGGCGGCGGCCTGGTTTTCCTTCTGGGCCTGGCTGGGTCCGCAGGCGGAGATCCCGAGACAGGCGGCGAAGGCGAGAATGAGGGCGGGAACACGCATGTCGATTTTCCTGGCGGCGCCGAGAGTCCGCTTGGCGTAGCAGGACCACCGCGAACATCAATCCTTGTCGGCGCCATAAGGCCGTCCCCGACGAACAGAGGTGGCGAAACAGGTTCGCGCCCTTTAGAAATCGCCCGCGAGAGTCCAATCAGAGGCGTCCATGAAATCCGTCCGCAAGGCTGTTCTTCCCGTCGCCGGCTTTGGCACCCGCGTGCTGCCCGGCACCAAGACCACCCCCAAGGAGCTGCTCAACGTCGTGGACCGGCCGATCCTGTCCTACATCGTCGAAGAAGGACGCGCGGCGGGGATCGAGCACTTCATCTTCGTCACCGGCCGCGGCAAGGGGGCGATCGAGGACTATTTCGACCATAATGTGGAGCTGGAGGCCGCGCTCGAGGCCAAGGGCAAGACCGACCTGCTGGAGGCTCTGCGCGCCGAGCTGCCCAATCCGGGCGAGATGAGCTTCGTGCGCCAGATGGCCCCGCTCGGCCTCGGCCACGCTGTCTGGTGCGCCCGCGACATCGTCGGCGACGAGCCCTTCGCGGTGATGCTGCCCGACATGGTGATGTCGGCCCAGGTTCCGGCCCTGGCCCAGGCGATCGAGGCCTATGACCAGAAGGGCGGCAATATTGTCGTCGTCGAGCCCTGCCCGAGGGCCAGGCCCATCAGTACGGCATCGTCGCCCTGGACGGCCGCGAGGGCCGCCTCAACCGGATGACCGGCATGGTGGAGAAGCCCGCCAAGGGGACCGAGCCGTCCAACCTGTTCATTTCAGGCCGCTACATCCTGCAGCCGGAGATTTTCGATCTGCTGGCCCGCCAGGGCAAGGGGGCCGGGGGCGAGATCCAGCTGACCGACTCCATGCTGGCCCTGCTGACCCGCCAGGACTTCCATGCCCTGGAATATGACGGCGAGACCTATGACTGCGGCGACAAGATCGGGCTGCTGCGCGCCAATGTCGGCCTGGCGCTGAAGCGTCCGGACCTGGCCGACGCCGCCCGGGCGGCGATTCTTTCGCTGCTATAGCGCTCCACCGCGCGCCTGACCCCCGGCCAGGGGTCAGGACTCCTGGGGAGATTCGGCGGGGACGCTGTAGGGCGTCGGGGCTTCGCCGGCCACGTAGCGGCGGACCATTTCGACATAGGCCCGTTCAATGGCCCGCGTGTGCCGGACGGCGTCGAACAGCGGCGAGGTGGCGCGGTTGTCGACGATCCTCTGGCGTAGGCCCCGCAGCGCCCGCGGATCGGTCGCCAGATGGATGGCCGTCGCCTGGTAGGCCTCCAGGCTGGGCGCGACCAGTTCGGGAACGCCCATGGCGTACAGCAGGCTGACCGCGCCGCGCCCGGCCGGGGTGGGTCCGGCGCAGGTCAGCAGCGGCACGCCCGCCCACAGGGCGTCGCTGGCCGTGGTGAAGGCGGCGACCGGCAAGGTGTCGAGGCATAGGTCCGCCAGCTGAAGCCGGCGAAGATGCAGCGAATGGCTCAGCTTGGGAGCGAAGATCAGTCGCTCCGGCGCCACGCCCCGCGCCACGGCTTCGCGCATCAGATTGGCGCGGGCCAGGTCGTTGGTGGCCAAAAGCCAGAGTACGCTGCCGGGAACGGCGTTGAGCAGGTTCGCCCAGATGTCGAACATCCGGGGCCCGAACTTGTAGGCGTTGTTGAACGAGCAGAACACGAAGGCGTCCGGCGGCAGTCCCGCCCCCGCGCGGGTCACCGGGGCCGGATCGATCACCCGGTTGGCGTCATTGGGCTGGAAACAGTCCGGCAGATGCACCAGCCTCTCGGTGGTGTAGGGCTGGAAGTCCAGCGGCGCGACCAGGGCGTCGGCGATCACATAGTCGATGAACGGCACGCCCATCGTGCCCGGGAAGCCCAGATAGTTCACCTGCACCGGGGCGGGCCGATAGCCGAGGATCTCGGGCCGGGCGCCCTCGGTATAGCCCTTCAGATCGATCAGCACGTCGAGGTCCAGATCGGCGATCAGTTGGGCCGCGTCCCGGTCCGACAGGGCCTTGATGTCGATGAAGCGGTCGAAGGCCGCGGCCAGTCTCTGGCGGGTCGGGCTGTCGTCGTCGCGGCCGTAGGACAGACCGATGACCTCGAACCGCGCCCGGTCATGGGCCTCCATCATCTGGACGACCAGATAGCTGGTGGCGTGGGCGTGAAAGTCGGCGGAAATGTAGCCGATCCTGAGGCGGCCGTCGGACCGGTCGCGCGGGGCGGCTGGACTCACATGGGCGGTCGAGGGCCGCACATAGGGCGCGCCCCAGCGGATCGCGCAGTCGAGTTGCTCCTGACCCGTTGAGTCGAGCGCCAGCATGATGAACGGCGGCACGCGTTCACCGGCCAGGGCCAGGGCCCGCAGACGCGCGTCGTCGGCGCCCCAGTCGGACCAGTCGCAGACCAGTCGCTTGGCGGCGATATGGGCCCGGATGGCCCGGGACGAGTCGGGACTGAGCGCCCGGGCCCGAGCCAAATGAAAGATCGCCCGCTCGCTGTCGCGAACCCGGGTGAACAGACCGCCCAGACGCTGCTGCACCAAGGCCGAGGCCGGGCGCAGCCGCTCGGCGTCCTTCAGGTGCTTCAAGGCTTCCGTGAACTGGCCGCGACCGTTCAGGCTGCTCGCCAGGTTGAGACGGGGCTCGATCTCGAGCGGGGCCGCCGCGATGGCCTTGAGGAAATAGGCCTCGGCCTGGTCGCGCCGACTTTCGCTCAGGGCGATCACCCCCAGCAGGTTGATCGCCTGCCAGTGGCCCGGGGCGAGCCGAAGCAGGGCCGCCAGGGTCGCCTTGGCGCCCGCCGGATTGCCCGCCTTGTGAAGAGCCGCCGCGCGCTGGGCCAATCCCTGTAGTTCGAGCGATTTACCTCGGGCCATGACCTCTACCTGCGTCGATCTTCAACGGGTCGCGACGGCGACCGTCTGTCAGCCGTCCGACGGCGTGTGTGCTGGATTAGACGTTCGCCGGAGCCTGCCGCAAGCGCTTGCGAGCTCCGGAGTCGGGGGTCTAGACCGAGCGGGGCGGATAGCCTTTTTCCCGCAGGGCGTCGATGATCTCCTTGGGTGTGCTGGGCGTCGCGGGTCTCGATCGTGATGTCGAACTCCGCCCCCTGGCCGGCACATCGAGCGCCAGGCGGTTGTGGTT
>NZ_PEGG01000063.1 GCF_002737765.1 Caulobacter sp. B11
TCCCCCTTGTCGCCCACCAGGCTGGACAGCCGGCCGATCAGGGCGGGGGTGTCGCGGGTCTCACATTCCCAGACGGTCTCGGCCCGCCATCCGGCCTCCTCCAGGGCCCGCAGGTTGCGCAGGTCGCGCGCCCGGTTGCGCTCGACCTTGGCCAGCCAATAGTCGCGGTTGGCCTTGGGCACGCGCGATCCGCGCGGGCAGTCATGACCGTGCCAGAAGCAGCCATTGACGAAGATCGCCAGACGGCGGCCCGGCATGACGATGTCCGGCGTGCCCGGCAGGTCCTTGCGATGCAGGCGATAGCGAACGCCCAGCTCGGTGAGCAGTTTGCGCAGGGTCCGTTCAGGCGTGGTGCCGGTGCTCTTGACCTGCGCCATCACCGCCGAGCGCTTGGCCTTGTCGAAGACGTCGGTCACGGCCAGGACAGGGTCGGGCCTGGGGCGGGAAGCGGCCCGGGCGAGGGGAGCATCAGAGGCTGGGCGGCCATCCCGCCCAGCCCGCATCCGACGACGCCGATCCGCACCGGACGGACGCCGTCTGGCCTAGAGTCCGTCGAACAGGGCTGTGGACAGATAGCGCTCGGCGAAGCTGGGGATGATGGTCACGATCAGCTTGCCGGCATACTCATCGCGCGAGGCCAGGTCGAAGGCGGCGGTCAGGGCCGCGCCCGAGCTGATGCCGACCGGCAGGCCCTCGCTGGCGGCCGCGCGACGGGCCATGGCGAAGGCGTCGTCATTGCTGACCTGGACGATCTCGTCGATGACCCCGCGGTCGAGGATCCCCGGCACGAAGCCGGCGCCGATGCCCTGGATCTTGTGCGGGCCGGGCGCGCCGCCCGACAGCACGGCCGAGGCCTCGGGCTCGACGGCGACCATCTTCAGCGACGGCTTGCGCGCCTTCAGCGCCTGACCGATGCCCGAGATGGTGCCACCGGTGCCGACGCCGGCGACGACCGCATCGACGGTCCCGGCGGTGTCGTTCCAGATTTCCTCGGCGGTCGAGACCCGGTGGATCAGCGGATTGGCGGCGTTCTCGAACTGCTGGGGCATCACCGCGCCGGGGGTGGCGTCAATGATCTCCTGGGCGCGGGCGACGGCGCCGCGCATGCCCTTCTCGGCCGGGGTCAGTTCCAGCTTGGCCCCCAGCAGCAGCAGCATCTTGCGGCGCTCGATCGACATGCTCTCGGGCATGACCAGGATCAGCTTGTAGCCCTTGGCCGCGGCCACGAAGGCCAGGGCGATGCCAGTATTGCCGCTGGTCGGCTCGACGATGGTGTCGCCCGGGGTCAGCAGACCCTTGGCCTCCAGATATTCGACCATGGCCACGCCGATGCGGTCCTTGACCGAGGCGAGCGGGTTGAAGAATTCCAGCTTGGCCAGGACCGTGCCCTTGGGCTTCAGCGCGGCGGTCAGGTTGGGCAGGCGCACCAGCGGGGTGTCGCCGATGGTGTCGATGATCGAGTCATAGATCTTGCCGCGACCCGAGCGCTTGAACCGCGCGGCGTCATAGGTGGAGGAGGCGTCGTCCATGGAGAATCTCGCTTGTCGGTTGGGGCTAGCCCCTTGATCCGGGCCACCTTAGGCCGAGGGACCGGAGGTGTCAGGGGGTCATTCGGCGGCGACGGATGCAGTTTTCCTGAGGGCGAGGGGGGCAAGAAGTCGCTCGCCCAGCCAGCGCACCACCGGAACCGCCACCCCGTCGCCGATCACATGCAGACCGGCGGTCTGGCTGGCCGGCAGGCTGTAGCCCTCGGGCAGGCCCATCAGCCGCGCCCCTTCGCGCGGCGACAGCAGCCGCGAGCGCACCTGGCCGCCTTCGATGACCAGCAGGGTCTGGCGCGAGGAGCCGCCGCGCGGCGTGCGCAGGCAGCCGGCCAGGCCGTCGAACCGCACCTCGGCCCTTTGATCCTGGCCGCGCATGCGCCGGAACACCGCCCCGACCGCGCGGCCTCCGTCAGCGACTTTTTGATCGACGGCGGCGCGATGGGCGGGGGCCATCAGGTCGAGCAGGGCCTCGGTGCGGGCGACGTCATGCCAGCGGGCCGTCGCGTCGGGATCGAGCAGGGCGGCCAGGTCGCTGTTGCGGGTCGGCGGCGCGGCAAGGCCCCACCAGACCCAGGCCTCGCGCAGCGCGGGCGGCAGCCGCTCATGGGCCTGGCGCACGGCGCGACTGTGGAAGACGCTCTCGCCGGACAGGCCGTTGATCGGGGCGCGGGTGGCCACGACAAACACCCGGGGCCGCGACTGCGGGGTGAAACGGGCCGCGTCGATTTCCAGGACCCCGAAGCGATAGCCCTGGTCGGCCAGGGCCTGGCACAGGGCGGTGAAGTCCGCGCCGCCATGCGAGGTCAGCAGGCCGACGACATTCTCGATCACCACGCTGGTCGGGCCGCGCCCCTCGGCGCTCAGGGCCTGCATCAGCTTCCAGAAGCCGAAGAAGGCCGACGAGCGGCCGCCGCTCAGTCCGGCCCGGGCTCCGGCCAGGCTGAAGTCCTGGCAGGGGCTGGAGGCCCAGGCCAGGTCGGCCTGGCCGGGCAGGTCGGCGGGGGCGATCTTCCAGACATCGCCCTCGTGGAAGTGACCCTCGCCGTTCTGTCGCCCGGCGTCGGCGAAGTTGGCGCGATAGGTGGCGGCCTTGGCCGGGTCGAAGTCATTGGCGAAGGCGCAGGTCCAGCCCTCGCCCAGGCCCAGCCGCGCCATGCCGCCGCCGGCGAAAAATTCGTAGAAGCTTGGAGGGCGTTCCGATTCATCGCCGGAGAGTCTAGCGTGAGCCGCCAGCCCGAGGATAGCGCCGCCATGACCCGCTTCGCCGCCAGCCTTTGCATGAGCCTGCTGCTCGCCGCCTCGCTGGCCGCCTGCGGCGAGGCGCCGATGGGTCAGTCGGAGGGCGTATCAAGCGCCCCGGCCGACGCCCCGGCCTCGGTTCCGCCGGTCGCCGACTTCAGCGGCGACTTCGATCTGGTCGGGACCGAGCCCTTCTGGAACCTGAAGATTCGCCCGGGCGGCATGAGCCTGACGCGTCCCGATCATGGCGAGGTGGTGGCGGCCAATCCAGGGGCGGTGACCGTCGATGGCGCGGGTCAGTGGACCGCGACCGGCATGGCCGTGGTTCTGACGCCCGAGACCTGTTCGGACGGCATGTCCGACCGGACCTATGACTACATGGCGCAGGTGACGATCAACGGGGCCGTGCTCAAGGGCTGCGGCGCGCGCCCGGCCGACCTGGCGGCCCAGCCCAGGCCCTAGCGGCCGACGTCCATCGTTTCGATCATCGACTGTTGGTGCAGGGACTTGTGGGCGCCGGGGGTGGGGATCAGCAGGCCCAGGGTCACGGCGACCAGGGCGGCGAAGGAGAAAAGGGCCTTGGCGGCCATGTCGAGGTCTCGATGCGTAGCGGCCCGGAGGGAGGAGGGCCTTGTTCCGCAACTCAATTGGTTACGAACACCCCGCCCACAAGGCCAATCAACATCATGACGAAAATTTAACAGCCCGGACGCGGTGAGCGCCCGGGCTGTCAGAGTCAGTTCGATCAGTTCGGATCGATTTTTAGAAGATTTCGAACAGGCCGGCGGCGCCGCGCTGAAATCGCGTGAGCGATTTCAGCCACTTTGAGTGATGGGCGCCTCTTGTCCGTCCTGATCGAAATCAGAAGATTTCGAACAGGCCGGCGGCGCCCATGCCGCCGCCGATGCACATGGTCACCACGCCCAGCTTGGCGCCGCGACGCTTGCCTTCCATCAGCAGGTGGCCGGCGCAGCGGGCGCCGGTCATGCCGAAGGGGTGGCCGATGGCGATCGAGCCGCCGTTGACATTGTACTTTTCCGGATCGATGCCGAGCTTGTCGCGGCTGTAGAGGCACTGCGAGGCGAAGGCTTCGTTCAGTTCCCACAGGTCGATGTCGTCGACCTTGAGGCCGTGGCGCTCAAGCAGGCGCGGCACGGCGTAGACCGGGCCGATGCCCATCTCGTCCGGCTCGCAGCCGGCCACGGCGAAGCCGCGGAAGGCGCCCAGCGGGGTCAGGCCGCGACGGGCGGCCTCGGCGGCTTCCATCACCACCACGGCGGCGGCGCCGTCCGACAGCTGGCTGGCGTTGCCGGCGGTCACGAACTTGCCTTCGCCCATCACCGGCTTGAGGCTGTTGAGGCCTTCGAGCGTGGTTTCCGGACGGTTGCACTCGTCCTTGTCGACCACGTAGTCGACCAGGCTCTCTTCCTTGGTTTCCTTGTTGACCACCTTCATCTTGGTGGCCATCGGGACGATCTCGTCGGCGAACAGGCCGGCGGCCTGGGCGGCGGCGATGCGCTGCTGGCTGCGCAGGGCGTATTCGTCCTGGTATTCGCGGCTGATGTTGTAGCGCTTGGCCACGATGTCGGCGGTGTCGATCATCGCCATCCAGAGGGCCGGATGGGTGCCCATCAGCTTCTCTTCGGTGATGTGGAAGCGGTTCATGTGACCGCCGCCCTGCACCAGGGAGATCGACTCGACGCCGCCGCCGATGGCGACATTGGCGCCGTCATTGCGGACATAGTTGGCCGCCGTGGCGATGGCCTGCAGGCCCGAGGAGCAGAAGCGGTTGATGGTCTGGCCCGAGACGGTGACCGGCAGGCCGGCCCACATGGCGGCGTTGCGCGCCACGTTCATGCCGGTGGCGCCTTCGGGGCCGCCGCAGCCCAGGGCGACGTCTTCGACTTCGCCGCCATCAAGGCCGGCGCGCGAGACGGCGTGCTGGATGGCGTGACCCGCCATGGCGGCGCCGTGCGTGTTGTTGAAACCACCGCGGTTGGACTTGGCCAGACCGGTGCGGGCGTAAGAGACGATGACCGCTTCGCGCATTGGGCGCTTCTCCCCGTTAAACGTTAGTTTGAATTGGCGCGCACCCTAGACCGGGATTTCCCCGAGCGAAAGATCACGCGAACGTAAAGCGCCTTGACCGGGGCCTCCGGCGGACGGACCCTTCTGATCAACGATAAGATAGGGGAGGAACGACCATGGCCGATCATGCCTATGATCTGGTGCTGCGCGGCGGCCGGGTGGTCGACGGCTCCGGGGCGCCGGGCTTCCTCGCCGATGTCGGCATCCGGGACGGTCTGATCGCCGCCGTCGGCCCCGGTCTCGCGGCGGGAGCCGAGGAGATCGACGCGGCCGGCCGCCTGATCACGCCGGGCTTTGTCGACATCCACACCCACTATGACGGCCAGGCCACCTGGGATCATCGGATGACGCCATCCTCAGGCCACGGCGTCACCACGGTGGTGATGGGCAATTGCGGGGTCGGCTTCGCCCCCTGCCGGCCGGAAGACCGCGACCGCCTGATCCGGCTGATGGAGGGGGTCGAGGACATTCCCTTTCCGGTGCTGACCGAAGGCCTACCCTGGACCTGGGAGAGCTTCCCCGACTATCTCGACGCGCTTGAGGCGCGGGCCTTCGACGTCGACATCGCCGCCCAACTGCCGCACGCCGCCCTGCGGGTCTATGTGATGGGCGAGCGCGGGGCCAATCGCGAGCCGGCGACGCCCGCCGACATCGCCGCCATGGCCGCCATCGCCCAGCGGGCGGTCGAGGCCGGCGCCCTGGGCTTTTCCACCTCGCGCACCCTCAATCACCGCACCAGCGACGGCCAGCCGACCCCGACCCTGACGGCCGGCGAAGACGAGCTGACCGGCATCGCCATGGGTCTGGCGGCGGCCGGCAAGGGCGTGCTGCAACTGGTCTCGGACTTCCACCCCGACGGCCTGGCCGAGCTCGCCATGGTCCGCCGGATCGTCGAGGCCTCAGGGCGGCCTTTGTCGTTCTCGCTGGTCCAGAGCCCGCATTCGCCGAGCGGCTGGAAGGCGATGCTGGCGGGGCTGTCGGCCGCTGTCGACGCCGGCCTGCCGATGAAGGCCCAGGTCGCCGGCCGGCCGGTTGGCGTGCTGTTTGGCCTGGAGCTGACGCTCAACCCGTTCAGCCAGAGCCCGGTTTTCGCCGAGATCGCCCGGGCGTCGCTGGCCGACAAGGTCGCCGCCCTGTCCGACCCAGGCTTCCGCCAGCGCCTGCTGGCCGGGGACGGCGAGGGCGCGGGGCCGTTCACCATCCGCAGCCTGCGGGCCTGGGACAATCTCTACCCGATGGCCGACTCGCCCGATTACGAGCCGACCGCCGACATGACGGTCGCCGCTCGCGCCGCTGCGTCGGGACGCGACCCGGCCGAGGTCGCCCTCGACGCCATGCTGGAGAACGGTGGGCGCGGCATGCTCTACAACCCGTTCCTGAACTATGCCGACGGCTCGCTGGATCCCAGCTTCGCCATGCTCAACCACCGCGATACCGTGCCCGGCCTGTCGGACGGCGGGGCCCATGTCGGCATGATCTGCGACGGCAGCTTCCCGACCAGCAACCTGACCCACTGGACCCGCGATAGGACTCGCGGTCCGCGCATCGCGCTGGAGACGATGGTGGCGATGCAGACCCGCGACACCGCCATGACGGTCGGCCTGATGGATCGCGGCCTGATCGCGCCGGGCTACCGGGCCGATCTGAATGTCATCGACTATGAGGGCCTGTCGCTGGAGGCCCCGTCGGTCGCCTATGACCTGCCGGCCGGCGGGCGACGCCTGACCCAGAAGGCGCAGGGCTATGTGGCCACGATCGTCGGCGGCGTGGTCACCTATCGCGACGGCGACCCCACCGGGGCCCTGCCGGGCCGGCTGGTGCGCGGAAGCCAGGCCGCGCCCATGGCCCTGGCGGCGGAATAGCCTATTCCCCGAAGCCCTCGCCTTGGCGTCACCGGCGCCAGGCGGATCAGCCGCGAGTCCGCGACCGCCGCCTGGCGGTGCTTGACGTCCTCGCGATAGCCGGGGTCGGTGACCATGGCCAGGAAGGCCCCGGCATTGGGATATTCGGCGATGAAGGCCAGGTCCCAACGCTCGTCGTCCGGGCCGGTCACCACCGTCTCGGGCCGACCGGCCCAGATCTGGCGTCCGCCCAGGCTCTGGAACAGCGGCGCCGTGGCGCGGCCATAGGCGCGATAGGCCTCCAGGCCCGACAGGCCCTTGCCGTGGTCGGGGTGATCGGCCGGATAGTCGGCCACGGCCTTCAGGCGCACCAGGTTCAGCATCTGGATCGGGGTGTCGCGCGGCAGGGCCTTGAAGGCGTTGAACTGCTCGCGGGTCGGATCGATGCTGGACATGGGGCGGCCTTTAGCGGGGTAGGACGGTCAGGCCGTCGGGAAGCTCGTTGGTGTCGCCGGCGCGCGGCGGCATGTGCTGGGCCAGGATCGCGCCGGTGCGGGCCACGGCGGCGATGAAGCCATCGGCGACCTTGCCGCGCTTCATGCCGGCGACGACGTCGGCGACCACCTCGTCCCAGACCGCGTGCGGCGCGGCGGCATAGATGCCCTCGTCGGCGATGACCTCGACCCGGTGCTCGGCCAGGGCGGCGAAGATCAGCACCCCGGTGCGGTCGCGGGTGCGGTGCAGGTCCTTGGCCAGGAACAGGTCCATGGCCGCGCGTCGCACCTGGGCGACCTTGAGGCCGCGGGGCGTCAGGGCGCGGCGGATCGGCGGGATCGACACCACCAGGGCCGCGACCACGAACACCGCCGCCTGCAGGCCGACATAGGTGATCAGCGCCGACAGGATCGCGCCGTCGACGGCGCTGGCATGGCCGACCGTCCAGCCGCCGAACAGGGCGGTCAGCATGGCGGGACGCAGGCCGGCCAGCAGGGCCAGGGCCGGCAGCAGCAGGGCGATGGCCGCCGCCCAGATCAGGGGCGTCTCGACGTCGGTCGACACCTCTGGGGCCACGACACAATAGATCTCGCCGGAGGTGGTGGCCTCGGCCCGGGCCACGGCCTCGGCGACACGGGCCTGGTCGGCGTCTGAAATCCTGATCATCACCAGTCCCCGAGGATCCGCCGCCGCCGAACGAGCCGCCGCCGCCGCTGAAACCACCCCCGCCGCCGCCGCCAAAGCCGCCGCCGCCGCGTCCGCCGCTGTTGAGCAGGCCGTTGAGGATGATCCATGGCAGGGCCGAGCCCAGGCCGCTGCGATCCCGTCGCCCGCCGCGCAGCATCCGCATCAGCAGGAAGAGCACGAAGATGCCGATGAAGATCAGGACGATCGGCGGAAAGTCGCCGCCCTTGTCGGACTCCTGAACCGTGAAGGCCTGTGCCGCCCTGGCCTTGGCCTCGTCCTCGGGCAGGCTCAGCTGGGTGACCAGTTCGTCGGCCCCGGCCACGACGCCGCCCTCCAGGTCGCCGGCCTTGAATTTCGGCAGCACGGCCGACTGGATGATCACGCTGGACAGGGCGTCGGTCAGGATCGGCTCCAGGCCGTAACCGACCTCGATCCGCACCTTTCGTTCCTTCGGCGCCACCAGCAGGATGACGCCGGTGTTCTTGTCTTTCTCGCCGATCCCCCAGGCCCGGCCCAGGCGATAGCCGTAGTCCTCGATCTCGTAGCCCTGAAGGTCGGGCAGGGTGGCGACGACCAGCTGGCGGCCGGTGGTCTGCTCCAGGCTCGCGAGCTTGGCGGTCAGGTCGGTCTCGGCCTGGGGCGAGAGGATGTTGGCGTTGTCGACCACCCGGCCGGTCAGGGGCGGGAAGGTCGGGTCGGCGAGGGCGGGGGCGGTGAATAGCAGGGCGATGGCCAACCCAAGCCCGCTCATCCCCGCGAAAGCGGGGGCCCAAGCCGAGGTGATCGTCACACAGCCGCGCCTCAGAAATGCGCTCAGCTTGGGTCCCCGCTTTCGCGGGGATGAACGGCTACGGTGCACGCTACTGAGCCGGCTTCGGGGCCGCCGCCGGCGGGGCGCTGAAGTCGACGCTGGGGGCCGACTGGGCGCTGGCGGTGGCCTGGAACAGCTGGGCCGGCTTCTGGTCGCTATAGACAGTCTTGGCCCACAGGATGGTGGGGAAGGTGCGCAGGGTCTTGTTGTAGATCAGGGCCGTCTGGTTGTAGTCGCGCCGCGCGATGGCGATGCGGTTCTCTGTGCCCTCCAGCTGGCTCTGCAGGGCCAGGAAGTTCTGGTTCGACTTCAGGTCGGGATAGCTTTCCTGGATCATCATCAGCCGACCCAGGACGCCCGACAGCCGGTCCTGCGAGGCGGCGTATTTCTCGAAGGCGACAGGGTCGGTGATGGTCGAGGCGTCGACCTTGACCTGGGTGGCGCTGGCCCGGGCCTCGGTCACCGCGGTCAGCACGTCCTTTTCCTGGGCCGCATAGCCCTTCACCGTCGCCACCAGGTTGGGGATCAGGTCGGCGCGGCGCTGGTACTGGTTCTGAACCTCGGCCCAAGCGGCCTTGGTGTTTTCGTCGCGGGTCGGGATGGCGTTGATCCCGCAGCCGGCCAGGACGGTCGACAGGATCAGGATGGGGGCGAGGCGGGCGATGGTGCGAAGCATCCGCATGGAAGTCCCTCGGGCTCTGTTTGGATCCGGCGACGCCGCCGGTCGGTCGAGGGGCACACTAACGGCGCCCCTCGACACGATGCAACGACCCAGCGAACGCCGTTCCCGGCGCCCCTAGAGTCCCGCCTCGGCGAAGGCCGCCTTGCGCGGGCCCATATAGCCAAACAGCCAGGCGGCGACCTTGCGGATCTGGATCTCCTCGCTGCCCTCGGTGATCCGGTAGCGGCGATGGTGGCGATAGATGTGCTCGAAGGGTTTGTGGCGCGAATAGCCGATGCCGCCATGCACCTGCATGGCCCGGTCGGCGGCCTCGCAGACCAGGCGATTGGCCTGGTAGTTGCACATCGACACCTTGTCGGAGAGGCGTTTTTCCACCTCCGGCTTGGTCATCTGGTCCATTTCCCAGGCGGTCTTGCGGATCAGCAGGCGCAGCATCTCGGCGGTGCTGGCCAGCTCGACCAGTGGGAACTGGATGGCCTGGTTCTCGGACAGCGGCTTGCCGAACGGCTTGCGGACCCGGGCGTACTTGACGCTCTCTTCTATGCAGAAGGTCGCCGCGCCCAGGCTGGAGGCCGCCTGGCGGATGCGGTTTTCGTGCACGAAGTGCTGGGCCAGGGCCAGGCCGCCGCCCTCGGGACCGAACATCGCCGTATCCGGCACCCAGACGTCGGTGAAACTGACCCGCGGGTGGTCGGTGGGCATGTTGAAGGTCCAGAGATATTCCTCGATCTTCACGCCCGGGCCTCGGCGGGCACCAGGAAGGCGGTGATGCCCCGGGCCGCGCCGTCCTCGCCGCTGGTGCGGGCGAACAGGCAGCAGTGGGTGGCGGCGTGCATGCCGGTGGTCCACATCTTCTCGCCATTGATCCGCCAGCCCTCGACGCCGTCGACGGTCTCGCGCACCGCCCGGGTCTCCATGAAGGTGGCGTCCGAGCCATGGTCGGGCTCGGTCAGGCCAAAGGTCGGGCGAAAGGCGCCGCGGTCCAGCATGTCGGTGATCAGGGACTGCTGGTCGGGCCGGCCGAAGTCGCGGATCATCAGCACGAACGGATTGTTGCCGACGATCGAGTGCTCGTTCTGCAGGTCGTTGAACAGGCCCAGGCCCTTGGCGGCCAGGTTGGCGGATCACCGCCATCCACAGGTTGGAGCCGCCCTGGCCGCCGAATTCCTTCGGCAGGGCGAAGCGGTAGTGGCCGCGGCGTCGGCCAGCTTGCGGGCCTTGGCCAGAAGCGCTTCCCAGTCGTGGCGGGGCAGGCCGCCGGCGTCCCAGTCGGTTCGGGCCCATTCGCGCGGTGGGTCGAAGAAGCGCTCATTGTCATCGCGCGCCTGCAGCGGCGCGATCTCGGCCTCGATGAAGGCGTCGAGGGTCGCCAGATAGGCGGTCAGTTCCGGCGGGAGATTGAAGTCCATGGCGCGTCTCCCTGCATTTTTTCGGAAGCATGATCCGGCGGGAAGGCGCGCCAAGGCTGCCGCTTCGGAAAGGACGGGAAGGGCGAGCTTAACCCGGTCTTGATATCCTTTTGGCAGGGTGGCCGCATGATCACCCTGGCCATCTGCGCCGTCCTGGGGGCCGCGCTTGGACTTTACGTCAAGCCGCGCTGGCTGGGCGTGTTGGCGGGCGCCGTCCTGGTGGCCACGGTCGAGGGCTCGGTCCTGCTGCTGATCGAGATGATTTCGTCGCAGCCCAATCGCGAACTGTTCATCGGCCGCCTGCAGGCCGTGTTCGGCGAGGGCGTGGTCGGGGCTTCCGGCGCGGTC
>NZ_PEGG01000064.1 GCF_002737765.1 Caulobacter sp. B11
CCCGTCCTATCCCTCGGGCAGCGGCGCGGTGGGGTGGGCCTGGAGCCTCGTCCTGGCCGAACTGGCGCCGGGCGCGGGCCCAGCCGCTCCTGGCGCGCGGGCTCGAGATCGGCGAACGGCCGGGTGATCTGCGGCGTGCATTATCCCAGCGACATCCAGGCTGGACGCCTGATCGGCGCCGCGGTGGTTTCACGCCTGCACGCGGAGGCGGCCTTCAGGACTGATCTGGAAGCCGCTCGCGCCGAACTGGCGGCGTCCCGGTCCAAGGGTCCGGCGGCGGGGTGCGCTTCGGGGTCCTAGGCGAGCGCCGCCGGTCAGGATCGCTTTCCGACCGACGACCGGTCTTGGATCAGGCCGCTACCGACCGCGTGCGCTTCCAGGCTCCATAGGCGAAGACGGCCACACCCAGCCAGATGAACACGAACGACAAGGCCCGCATCGGCGTGAAGGCCTCGCCCAGGAGAACGCCGAGCAGGAACTGGATCGTGGGCGCGATGAACTGGAGGAAGCCCACCGCGCTCAGGGGCAGGCGGCGCGCCGACCAGGCGAAGAGCGCCAGCGGAACCACGGTCGCCGGTCCAGCCAGCATCAACAGCGTCGTGACGCTGACGCCGCCGCCGAAATGCCCGGCGCCGGTCGACTGCAGGTGCAGCACATAGATCAAGCCTGGGACCGCCAGATAGGCGCACTCGATGAACAGCCCCGTCTGAGCGTCGGCCTTCACCTGCTTTCGCAGGATGGCATAGACGCAAAAGGTCAGGGCCAGGCCCAGAGAGACGACCGGCAAATGGCCCAGGGCCAGGGTCTGGATGGCGACCCCGACGGCGGCGAGACCGATGGCGACCTTGCCCTCGACGCTCATCCGTTCCCGAAACAGCAGAGCCCCGGCCGCCATGTTCATCAGCGGGTTGATATAGTAGCCGAGGCTGGCCTCGATCACATGGCCGGCATTGACCGCGAAGACATAGATCGTCCAGTTGGCGAAGATGGCCAGGGTCGACAGGGCCAGGATCCCCAGGGTCTTGGGTTGCCGCAGCACCGCGGCGACCTGGCCGCCCTGGCGGGCCAGCAGCACCAGTCCGCCGGCCCACAACACCGACCACAGCGTCCGGTGAGCGATCATCTCCCAGGAGCCTACTCCCAACAGGGCCAGGGCGTGGAAGTAGAGAGGCAGGAAGCCCCACAGCAGATAGCAGGCCATGCCGGCGATCAGCGCCGCCCGGCCTTCATCCTTCACCATGCTGTTGTCCGACGCCATGGCGCTGTTTCCTGTCGCAACAATAAAAAGGCTCCCGGAACCTAAGGTCCCGGGAGCCCCAGATCGGCCACCCGCTTCTTGCGGGCGCGAGGTCTAGGCCGGGATCGCCTGCTTGATCAGGCCGCGCTCGTGGAGGAGCTGGGCGATCTGCACCGCGTTCAGCGCCGCGCCCTTGCGCAGGTTGTCGGCGACGCACCAGAGCACGATGCCGTTCTCGACCGTCGGGTCGGTGCGGATGCGCGAGACATAGACCGGGAATTCGCCGGCGCATTCCTTGGGCGTCATATAGCCGCCGTCCTCGCGCTTATCGACCACCTGAACGCCGTCGGCGTCGCGCAGGATCTCGCGCACGTCGTCCTCGTCCAGGGGGGTTGCGAACTCGATATTGATCGCTTCGGCATGCCCGACCATCACCGGAACCCGCACGCAGGTGGCGACCAGCTTGATGGAGGGGTCCAGGATCTTCTTGGTCTCCATCATCATCTTCCACTCTTCCTTCGTGAAGCCGTCCTCCATGAAGGAGTCGATGTGGGGATGACGTTGAAGGCGATCTGCTTGGTGAATTTCTTGGGCGGCGGGGCGCCGAGGACGAACACGCCCTTGGTCTGCTCCCACAGCTCGTCCATGCCTTCCTTGCCCGCGCCGGACACCGACTGATAGGTCGAGACGACGACGCGCTTGATCTTGGCTTCGTCATGCAGGGGCTTGAGCACGACCACCAGCTGCGCCGTGGAGCAGTTGGGGTTGGCGATGATGTTCTTGCGCATGTCCTTGACGGCGTCCGGGTTTACTTCCGGCACGATCAGGGGCACGTCCGGGTCCATCCGGAAGTGGCTGGAATTGTCGATGACGATGGGACCGGCCGCGCCGATCTTCTCGCCCCATTCCTTGGAGATGGCGCCGCCGGCGCTCATCAGCACGATGTCGACCTTGCTGAAGTCGAACTGAGCCAGGTCCTCGCACTTGAGAATCTGCGCGCCGAACGAGACTTCCACGCCGATGGATTTGCGCGAGGCGATGGCATGCATCTTTTCCACGGGGAAGTTCACTTCCTCGAGGATGTTGAACATTTCACGGCCCACATTGCCCGTGGCGCCGACCACGGCGACCCGGTAACCCATCGCGACCTCCAATTCGACTGATACGGCCCGACCTTCGGGCGCGGTGACCCGTTACGCCCGGCGGGCTCCGGAAGCAAGAACAGGCTTTCTGATGCGACCCTTAGTCCAGCCCGGGTTGGAATTTTTCTCCCATGCGCGGAGAAATTGCCATGGCCGCCGCAAGGTTATTGCGAGCAGCCCGGCGATCTGGGGCGAGGCTGTGTGCCGTGTGGGGCTATCGCGAGATCCGTTCGGCCCGCAGCGGCGCCGGCATGTGGCGGCGCCCGGCCCCTATTCCACCGTCACCGACTTGGCCAGGTTGCGCGGCTGGTCGACGTCGGCGCCCTTGTGGACGGCCACGTGATAAGCAAGCAGCTGGATAGGGGCCGACATCACCAGGGTCGAAACCAGCGGATCGCAGGACGGGGCCGTGACCACCACCTTGGCCCCGGCCGGGGCGTGCTTGGCGCCTTCGGGGTCGGTGATGAACACCACCTGGCCGCCGCGGGCCATGACCTCGCTCATGTTTGAGGCCGACTTCTCGAACCAGTTGTCATAGGGCGCGAGAATGATGATCGGCGTCTGGTCGTCGACCAGGGCGATCGGTCCATGCTTCAGCTCGCCGGCGGCATAGCCCTCGGCGTGGATGTAGCTGATCTCCTTGAGCTTCAGCGCACCCTCCAGGGCCAGGGCCGACATCGGGCCGCGTCCCAGGAACAGCACGTCGCGCGCCTTGGCGATCTCGGCGGCGATGTCCTTGAGGGCGTCTTCCAGGCCGATGGCTTCGGCGATCAGGCGGGGGGCTTCCAGCATCACCTTGACCAGGCGCTGCTCCTCGGCGTCGTCGATCCGGCCGCGCGCCTTGGCGGCGGCCACGGCCAGGGCGATCATCACGCTGACCTGGGCGGTGAAGGCCTTGGTTGAGGCGACCCCGATCTCGACGCCGCAATGGATCGGCCATACCACGTCGACCTCGCGGGCCATGGTCGATTCCTGGGCGTTGACCACCACGGCGCTCTTCATGCCCCTGGCCTTGCAGTAGCGCAGGGCGGCCAGGGTGTCGGCGGTCTCGCCGGACTGCGACATGGCGACGACCAGCGAGCCCGGGCGCAGGGCCGGGCTGCGATAGCGGAACTCCGAAGCGATCTCGACATCGACCGGCAGGTCGGCCAACTGCTCGATCAGGTACTTGCCGATCATGCCGGCGATGTAGGAGGTGCCGCAGGCGACGATCTGGATGCGCTCCAGGGCCGCCAGATCGATGTCGCCGGGCATGGCGGAGCGGGACGTCAGGGCGTCGACATAGGCCGAGATCGTCCGTTGGCAGCCCTCGGGCTGCTCGTGGATTTCCTTCTCCATGAAGTGCCGGTAGTTGCCCTTTTCCAGCATGACGGCCGAGGCGGCGACGATCTTGACCGGGCGCGTGACGGCCGCGCCCGAGGCGTCGAAGATCCGGGCGGAGTTGTGGTCGAGGGCCACATAGTCGCCCTCCTCCAGATAGGTCACTCGGTTGGTGAAGGGGCCCACGGCCAGGGCGTCGGAGCCCAGAAACATCTCGCCGTCGCCGTCGCCGACCACCAGCGGACTGCCGCGACGCGCGCCGAGGATCAGGTTGTCGGCCCCCTCAATCAGCACGGCCAGGGCATAGGCGCCGGTCAGGCGGTCGAGCGCGGCCTTGAAGGCCTCCAGCGGCCCCAGGCCGGTCGCCAGTTCGGCGTCGATCAACTGGGCGATAACCTCGGTGTCGGTATCGCTTTCGAACAGGCGGCCCGTGGCGGCCAGCTCGACCTTCAGCTCGGCGAAATTCTCGATGATGCCGTTGTGCACCAAGGTAACCCGGCCGGCGGTGTGGGGGTGGGCATTCTTGACATTGGGCGCGCCGTGCGTGGCCCAGCGCACGTGGCCGATGCCGTTCTGGGCGACCAGGGGCTGCTCGGCGAGCACGGCCTCCAGATTGCGCAGCTTGCCCTGGGCGCGGCGGCGCTCGACCTTTCCGTCCACCACGGCCGCGACCCCCGCGGAGTCATAGCCGCGATACTCAAGGCGCTTGAGGCTATCGACCAGGCGCTCGGCGACAGGCCTGGTTCCGACGATGCCGATGATGCCGCACATGGACCAATCCTTTGTCAAACCCATGCGCCGGGAGTAACTCTCCTCGGACGCGAGCTCATTAAACGCAGCTGGGCTTTAGCATTCGTGCAGGACTCGCCATCATAAATCTGCATTTCGAAACGTTTCGCGACCCCGGTAGAGATCCATGAGCAAGCGCGCCTATTTCGGCACCGACGGCATTCGCGGTCAGGCCAACAAGCATCCGATGACGGCCGAGGTCGCCCTGCGGGTCGGACTGGCGGCCGGAAAGCTGTTTCGCTCGCAGGATGATCGCCGCCACCTGGTGGTGATCGGCAAGGACACCCGCCTGTCAGGCTACATGATCGAGCCGGCCCTGGTCGCCGGATTCGCCAGCGTCGGGATGGATGTGCGGCTGTTTGGTCCGCTGCCGACGCCGGCCGTGGCGATGATGACCCGCTCGATGCGCGCCGACCTGGGCGTGATGATCAGCGCCAGCCACAACGACTATGCCGACAACGGCATCAAGCTGTTCGGCCCCGACGGCTACAAGCTGTCCGATGAGCAGGAGCTGAAGATCGAGGCCCTGATGGACGAGGGTCTGCAGGAGGGCCTGGCCCCGCCGCGCGGCCTGGGCCGGGTCATGCGCATCGATGACGCCCAGGCTCGCTATGTCGAGATCGTCAAGGCCACCTTCCCGCGCCACCTGTCGCTGTCGGGCCTGCGGATCGTCATCGATTGCGCCCATGGCGCGGCCTACAAGGTCGCTCCCACCGCCCTCTATGAGCTGGGCGCCGAGGTCTTCCCGATCGGCGTGGCCCCCAACGGCACCAATATCAACGCTGAATGCGGCTCGACCCATCCCGACGCCATGGCCCGGCTGGTACGCGAGTACCGGGCCGACATCGGCATCGCCCTGGATGGCGATGCCGACCGCCTGGTGATCTGCGACGAGAAGGGCCTGGTCGTCGACGGCGACCAGATCATGGCGATCATCGCCGCCGCCTACGCCAAGGCCGGCACGCTGAAGGCGGGCGGCGTGGTGGCCACGGTCATGTCGAACCTGGGCCTGGAACGGTTCCTCTCGGACAAGGGCCTGACCCTGGAGCGCACCAGCGTCGGCGATCGCCACGTGATGGCCCGGATGCGCGAGGGCGGCTTCAATCTCGGCGGCGAACAGTCGGGCCACGTGATCCTGTCGGACTTCTCGACCACCGGGGATGGTCTGATCGCCGCCCTGCAGGTGCTGGCGGTGATGATCGAGAGCGGCAAGCCGATGAGCGCCCTGGGCCGGCAGTTCGAGCCGGCCCCGCAGATCCTCGAGAACGTGCGTTTCGCCGGCGGCAAGCCGCTCGACGCCAAGACCGTCAAGGAGGCCATCGCCGACGGCGAGGCCCAGCTGAACGGCTCTGGCCGCATCGTCGTGCGCGCCTCGGGCACCGAGCCCCTGATCCGCATCATGGCGGAGGGCGACGACCAAGCCATGGTCCAGAGGGTGGTCAGCGCCATCGTTTCGGCCGTGAAGGCGGTCTGAAGCCGACGGCGCCGCGGGCCTAGCTGCCCAGTTTCGGCGCCTTCAGCCGCCGCTTGTTGACGTGGCCGGCGGGGGCAGGCTCTTCGATCTCCTCGGGATACTCGCCCTTGAAGTAGAAGCGCTGCCAGGCCTCCTTGGTGGCCTCGGGATCGCGCTTGAAGATCAGGCTGTTGAACTCGCCGCGCTTCTCGGCCCAGACATCGTATTGCTTGCGAAGGTCGGGGTTGGAGTTCATCGAGCGGATCACCGGCTGAACCTGCTCCATGGCCTTGTCCTGCATCATCATGAAGAAGCAGAACGGCTCGCCCTTCTCGAAGCGCACCGTGCCCGGGCGGGTGAAGATCCAGTTCATCGTGAAGGGGAAGGGCAGCCAGTCGGTCTCGACCAGGCCGGCCAGCGGCTGGACGCCGTCCTTGACGTGATTGGGCGGCCCGCCGGTCCAGATCGACCAGCCTGGCGGGGTGCGGAACAGATAGCCGGGATGGAAGGTCATGACGCCGCGCGAGAAGTGCGACTTGACGAAATCGGCGAACCCCGGATGCGGATGATCGGGACGGAAGGTGATGGCGCTCTGGTGGGGCCCGCCGTCCCAGGTGGCGGTGAAGCCGACGGGGCAAAGGATTTCCCAGCCTGTGGTGTTGGCCATGGTCAGGGGCAGGCAGCGATAGGCGTGGCGGTCGGCGAAGTGGTCCATCCAGGCCCGCTGCGGCCGGCCGGCGACGATCTCGGGCGGACGCGGCTCGAGGGGGTAGCACTCCAGTTCCATGCCGGTCTCTTCCCTTTGGTTTCTTGGCCTTGCCACTGGTCTAGCGTCCGTGAGGCGCAGGCGTCCAGTTCCACGCGTCGCCGGCCTGGTCTAGGAAGTTCGGATGAAGAGCCGCGCCGACCTTTTCGCCTTCCTCGACGCCCAGGCGATCGCCCATTTCACCCTCGACCATGCCCCGTTGTTCCGGGTGGAGGAGGGGCTCGAGATCAAGGCGGCCCTGCCGGGCGGCCACACCAAGAACCTGTTCCTCAAGGACGCCAAGGGTCAGCTGTGGCTGATCTCGGCCCTGGGCGAGACGGTCATCGACCTCAAGCGCCTGCACACGGTGATCGGCTCTAGCCGCCTGTCGTTCGGGGCCGAGGCCCTGATGGTCGAGACCCTTGGCGTGAGGCCGGGCTCGGTGACGGCCCTCGGCCTGATCAACGATACCGATCACCGGGTGCGCTTCGTGCTCGACGCGGCCCTGGCCCAGGCCGACCCGGTCAATTTCCACCCGCTGGGCAATGACGCCACCACGGCTCTGAGCCAGGACGGCTTCCGGCGGTTCCTCGCGGCCCTCGGCGTTGAGCCGATGATCGTCGATTTTACCGCGATGACGGTGGTCTGAGGCTTCGGGCGCGATTGCGAACCCGCCCGCCAGGGACCATCTTGGGTTCGAACGCGTTGAACGCCCAGTGACGAGAGAGTTTCGATGGCCCTGATCGGCGAAAAGCCCGCCCCCATCGCCGCCGGCGGCAAGAATCCGCACATCAAGGACGGTACGGACGCTAGCTTCCTGGCCGACGTGATCGAGGCGTCCAAGATCCAACCGGTCATTGTCGACTTCTGGGCCACCTGGTGCGGGCCCTGTCGCCAGCTGACGCCGGCTCTGGAAAAGGCGGTCGCCGCGGCCGACGGGGCGGTCAAGCTGGTCAAGATCGATGTCGACAAGAATCCCGGCTATTCGGGGCAGCTTCGGGTGCAGTCGATCCCGACCGTCTACGCCTTCGTCGACGGCCAGCCGGTGGACGGCTTCCAGGGCGCTGTCCCCGACAGCGAGCTGAAGGCCTTTATCGCCCGCATCTCGGGTCCGCCCAAGGAAAGCGACGTCGACGCCCTTCTGGCCATGGCCAAGGAATCCGTCAGCCTGGGCGACCTGGGCGGCGCGGCCCAGGCCTTCGCCCAGGTGCTGCAGATGGACCCAGCCAATGTGAAGGCTCTGGGCGGTCTGGCGCGATGCTATCTGGACGGCGGCGATCTTGAGCGCGCGGCCGAGGTCGTGGCCATGGCGCCGGCCGGGGCCAAGGATCCAGATCTGGACAGCGTGCGCGCCGCCCTGGCCCTGGCGGAGGCGGCCCCCTCGGAAACCGCGCCGTTCGAGGCGCGGCTCGCCGCGGACCCTGACGATCACGAGGCGCGCCTTGAGCTGGCCAAGGCCCTGGCCGGAGCGGGTCGCTTGCAGGAGGCCTCAGATCATCTGCTGGAGATCATCCGTCGCGACCGGGCCTGGAACGACGAGGCGGCCCGCAAGCAGCTGCTGACGGTCTTCGAGGCCGCCGGCTACGCCTCCGAGGTCGCCAAGCAGGGCCGCAAGCGCCTCTCATCCCTTCTGTTCAGCTAGGAGCCGCCCATGCCGGGTGTCTATCGGACCGCGCGCGACCTGCCGTTGGTGATCCCGGTCTTCCCGCTGGACGGGGTGCTGCTGCTGCCGCACGGCCAGTTGCCGCTGAACATCTTCGAGCCGCGTTATCTCAACATGCTCGATGACGTCATGTCCGGCGAGCGGATGATCGGCATGGTTCAGACCCGTCCTGGCGGCGCCAACGAGCACCCGCGGCTGGCCCCGATCGGCTGCGCGGGGCGGGTGACCAGCTTCGCCGAAACGGGCGATGGCCGCTACCTCGTCACCCTGACCGGCGTGTGCCGGTTCAAGCTGGGCGAGGAACTGCCGGCGCGCGCGCCCTATCGCCAGGTCCGCGCCGATTTCACGGGCTTTGAGGCCGATCTGCTCGAGTCGCCCGGGTCGGTCGCCGAGCCGGGCCCGTTGCTGGCGGCGCTTCGCCGCTATCTCGATCATCGTGGCCTGGCCATCGACTGGACGAGCGCGGAATCGGCCCCGAGCGAGGCGCTGATCAACAGCCTGTCCATGGCCCTGCCGTTCGACCCGCTGGAGAAGCAGGCCCTGCTCGAAGCCCCCACCCTGGCGGACCGCCGCGAGACCCTGGTGGCGCTTCTGGAGATCGACGCCACGCTCGGCGACGACGACGAGCCGACCTCGATACAATGATTCAGTCTATGGATGGCCCTACGACGCCACGGCCGTTTTCTTCACGCTGGAATGGCCCTACAAGGCGATCATGACCGCTGCGCCCTCGCCCCCGCCCGCCGACCTGGACCCGCGCCTGCTGGAGGTGCTGGTTTGCCCGGTGACTCGCGCGCCCTTGTTCTATGACCGGGCCCGGGGCGAATTGATCAGCCATTCGGCCAAGCTGGCCTATCCGATCCGGGACGGCGTGCCGATCATGCTGCCCGAAGAAGCCCGCAGCCTCGCCGAAGGCGAATAGGCGACCTCAGAGCGCCCCGCCCCGCAAGAGGATGGGCAGGTCGCCCACGCCGCCGCCGGCTTCGTGCATGAAGAACCGCCGGGCGGGCGCGATACGATTGACCGCCGCCAGGCCGATCCCGCGCGCTAGCCGCAGCAGCCGATTGTCGTTGGAAAACAGGCGCACGAAGCTGTCGAAGGCCAGGGCGTTGGTGACATTGTCGAACCGCCGCCAGCGCGCATAGCGTTCCAGCACGACGTCGCTGCCGATGTCCTCACCGTTACGCAGGGCCTCTGCCAGCACTTCGGCCAGGGCCGCGGCGTCCTTGAGGCCCAGGTTCAGACCCTGGCCGGCGATCGGATGGACGCCGTGGGCGGCGTCGCCGATCAGGGCCAGGCGAGGGGCCGTCAGCCGCTCGGCCAGGGACAGGGACAGCGGGTAAATGAAGGTCGGCCCCGCCATCTCGACGGTTCCCAGGAAGTCACCGAACCGCCGCATCAGATGACTGTGGAAGGCCTCGGGGCTGGCTTGTCGCAGCGCCTCGGCGGCCTTGGTCGTCTCCGTCCAGACCAGGCTGGCGCGATTGTCGGTGAGCGGTAGGATCGCGAAGGGGCCATTGGGCAGGAAATATTCGTGGGCCACGCCCTCGTGGGGTCGCTGCATCCGAACCGTGGCCACCACGCCGCTCTGGCCGTAGCCCCAGCCAATGTCGCCGATCCCCGCAGCCTTGCGCAGAACCGATTGGCGCCCTTCGGCGCTGACGACCAGGGGCGCGGACAGCCGACGGCCATCGGTCAGGATCACCGTGGCCCCGCCGGCGTCGACCTCGAGGCCGCTGGCCGCGACCGGGGCCAGGACCGTGATATTCTGGGCCAGAACCGTGGCCGACAGGGCCGCGCGGATTTGACGGTTTTCGATCAGATAGCCCAGCGGCTCTCCATCGGAGCGGTCGGCGATCTCGCTGGAGTCAAAACGCAGGAAGAAGGCTGACGGCCCCGACGCGCTGGCCCCGGGGGCCTTGCCGTCAGTGACCAGGATCTGCTCGATCCGCTGGGCGTGCGGCGCCAAGGCCTCGCCCGCGCCCAGGGTGCGCCACTGGCGGAACGAGGAATAGGCGATAGCCGAGGATCGGCCGTCGAAGCTGGGCGCCAACTGACTGTCGAAAGGCTGAGGATCCACCAGCAGGGGCTTCAGGCCGGCCGAGGCCAGGGCCAGGGCCAGGGTCGAACCGGCCATGCCGGCTCCGGCGATGATGACATCGGCGTCGTGCGTGCGCATGGAGGCCGATATGGGCGCGACAAGGGGCCCTGTCCAGCGTCCAGGCCGGCGTTCGGGCCGATCCCCAAGTCTTGTCGGTCGGCGCCGCGATGTTGACTCCCCGGCTGGCCGCCGTATTTTCCGGCCGTTCGCGTGACTGGCGCTCAAGGTGGTGCACCACCGGGGAGCGCGGACCCCATATGCCGCGCGCCTGGGCTCCCCCTTCGTCTTCCCCAGACCCGGAGTCCCGCCGTGCCCGCCGCCCCTGACTATCCGTCCGCCCCCGATCTCGTCGTCCCCAAGCGGGCCCTGCTGTCGGTTTCCGACAAGACCGGCCTGGTCGAGGCGGCGCGTGTCCTGCACGAGGCGGGCGTCGAGCTGGTCTCGACCGGCGGCACCAAGGCGGCGATCGCGGCGGCCGGCCTGCCGGTCAAGGACGTCTCGGATCTGACGGGCTTTCCCGAGATGATGGACGGCCGGGTCAAGACCCTGCACCCCATCGTCCACGGCGGCCTGCTGGGCGTGCGCGACGCCCCCGAACACGCCAAGGCCATGGCCGACCACGGCATCGGCGGCATCGATATCCTCTATGTGAATCTGTATCCGTTCGAGGCCACGGTCGCCAAGGGCGGCGACTATGCCGAATGCGTCGAGAACATCGACATCGGCGGTCCGGCCATGATCCGCTCGGCGGCCAAGAACCACGGCTATGTCGCCGTCTGCACCGATCCGTCCGATGTGGCCGAAGTGTTGGAAGCGCTGAAGACCGGCGGGACCACCCTGGCCCTGCGCCAGCAGTTGGCGGCTCGCGCCTATGCCCGCACGGCGGCCTATGACGCGGCGATCAGCGCCTGGTTCGCCGGCCAGCTGGGTCAGGCCTTCCCGGCCCGCAAGACCATCTCTGGCGAGCTGCGCCAGGTGATGCGCTATGGCGAGAACCCGCACCAGAAGGCTGCCTTCTATGCGTTCCCCAATCCCAGGGTCGGGGTGGCCACGGCGACCCAGCTGCAGGGCAAGGAACTCAGCTACAACAACATCAATGACACCGACGCGGCCTTCGAGCTGATCGCCGAGTTCGACCCGGCCCAGGGCCCGGCCGTGGCGATCATCAAGCACGCCAATCCCTGCGGCGTGGCGGTGGGCGGCAGCCAGCGCCACGCCTATGAGCGGGCCCTGGCCTGCGACCCGACCTCGGCCTTCGGCGGCATCGTGGCGGTCAATTCGCGCCTCACGAAAGAGGCGGCCCTGGCCATGGTCGAGATCTTTACCGAGGTGGTGATCGCCCCGGAAGCCGACGATGACGCCATCGCCGTGTTCGCCGCCAAGAAGAACCTGCGCCTGCTGATCACGGGCGGCCTGCCCGACGCCCTGTCGACCGGCGACACCTTCAAGAGCGTGGCCGGCGGCTTCCTGGTGCAGTCGCGGGATGACGCGCGGATTACGGCCGACGACCTGAAGATCGTGACCCAGCGCCAGCCGACCGACACCGAAGTGCGCGACATGCTGTTCGCCTTCACGGTCGGCAAGCACGTCAAGTCCAACGCCATCGTCTATGCCCGCGACGGCCAGACCCTGGGCGTCGGAGCCGGCCAGATGAACCGCAAGGATTCGGCCCGGATCGCGGCCCTGCGCGCCGCTGATTTCGGCCTGGACCTGCAGGGTTGCGCCTGCGCCTCGGAGGCCTTCTTCCCGTTCGCCGACGGCCTGATCCAGGCCGCCGAAGCCGGCGCCACGGCGATCATCCAGCCGGGCGGCTCGATGCGTGACGGGGAAGTGATCGCCGCCGCCGACAAGCTTGGCCTTACCATGGCCTTCACCGGCGTGCGGGTGTTCAGGCACTAGGTTTCGTCAGGCGGGATGAGCGGAGAGAACGGATCGATGCAAAGCGCCGACTGGGGAGCCAAGGTCGTTGACGCCTCCAAGGTGTTCAGGCCGACGGGGAACGGGCCGTTTCCGGTGGCGCTGATCCTGCATGGCTGCGGCGGTAAGACGCCCTTTCTGGAGGCCTATGCCCAGACGGCGGTCGAGGCCGGCTACGCCGCCATCGTCGTCGACTCGTTCAAGCCGCGGGGCATTTCGACCCTGAACGCCAAGCTGTTCGTCTGCACCGGGACGACCTTGCAGGGGTCAAGCGCGCGGCCGATCTGTTCGCCATTCTCGCATGGCTGGAAGGCCAGGCCTGGGCGGACGCGCATAGCGTCTTCCTGGCCGGCTGGAGCCACGGCGGCTGGGCGATCATGGACGCCTATGCCAGCGGTGAGAACGCCGCCCGGGCGACGGGACTTCCCGATGCTGATCCGCGCCGACTGCGGACCCAGGTCAGGGGGGCCCTGCTGGTCTATCCCTATGCGGGCTATCCGGGCCTGACGACGCGCCAGGGATGGGGCGATCAGGGGCCGAGGGTCTTCTCGGTCCTGGCCGGCAAGGACCAGGTCGTCGGTTGGAAACATCCCAGCCGGGCGCTGGAACGCCTGACCCGCGACGGCCTGTCTGTCGACACCGTCTTCCACGCCGACGCCACCCATGCCTTCGATGACGACAGGGCCAATGATCCGCGCGCCCGCTATCGTCCCGATCTGTTTGATCAGACGCGGACCTATTTCGGACGGGCCCTGACCGAGACCCTCGCCGCGCTCTAGGCGACGACCGGCGCCGGGGCGGACCGGCGCAGGGTCATCGGGCCGCGATAAAGGCGCCGCCACAGCCATTCCAGCGGGCCCATGGTGAAGCGGTCCATCCACCAGCGCGACCACAGGATCTGCGCGATCCAGATCCCGACGGTGATCGCCGCCAGGCCGGGCCGGTCGACCTGGCCATGCAGACTCAGGCCGCGGCCGCCGTAGAAGATCGCGGTCATGATTAGCGATTGAGCGATGTAGTTGGTGAAGGCCATCTGGCCCACGGGGGCGAGGGCCTTGGGGATCGCCTTCCAGAAGCCTGACGACCGGGAGGCGAACACCACCAGGCTGACATAGGCCAGGGTCGTCAGCGGCGCCGTGGCCATCTGCAGCCAGCCGGCGAAATTGCCCAGCGGCTTGGGAAGGCCCTGGGTCGCGAAGGCGATGAAGCAGACGCCGACGATCGCCAGGGCGAACAGGCCGACGGCGGTGAGGGTCGCATAGACCCGGTTGGAGGCCTCGCCGGTCAGCACGCCCAGCTTGAAGCAGCCCAGGCCGATCATCATCAGGCTGGCGGTCATCGGGAAGATCACCGGCTCACCGGCCAGAAACATCAGGCGGTCCTTGGCGTTCTGGGTCAGGGACTGCAGGAAGGTCCCGGCATATTGCGCGGCGCCGAGCTGGTGCTTGGCCGCCTCGGCCGCGGTCTTCGCCGCCGTCATGTCTTCGGGCATCAGCATCATCATGACCATGCCGACAGCCATCAGGGCGATCAGCCCCAACCAGATGCCGATCCCGGCCTTGAGCAGTTTCGAGGGCGCCCAGGACCGGGCCAGCATGACGGCGAATCCGGCCAGGGCGTAGCTGAGCAGGACGTCGCCAAACCAGATGACGAAGCCGTGCAGCAGCCCGAACAGCACCATCCAGGACAGGCGTTTGCGTAGGATGGCGCCCCGTTCCAGGTCTGACCGCTCGCCGCCGACCAGGAAGATCGAGACGCCAAACAGCATGGCGAACAGCGTGACGAACTTGCGCTGGAACAGCCACTGGGTGACGACCCACACCGAGACGGTGTCCGTCTCGGTTCCGTGCGGCCAGAGCCGCACCGATTCGGCCAGGCCGGCCACGACGGCGAAATCCGGCGCATTGCACAGCAGGATGCCCAGCACCCCAAGCCCCGCAGCGAATCGAGCAAACTGATGCGTGTCTTGGTCATGATCGCCCCCGGTCAGAGCGCCAGTGTGGCGCTTTGCCGGGGCTTCGACAACCGGGGGTCAGTTCGCCGTGGCCAGGGCCCTCAGCGCGGCGTTGGCGATGGTCAGCTTGGCGAAACTCCAGCCGCCGCCAGCCTGCTCGATGTCTTCCACCGTGCGTTTGGCGGCCCGGACCTGCGCGGCCTGCAAGGCGGCCACGAGGTGACGGCGGCCTTGGCCGACAATTCATCGTCACCGGCCTGGGCGTTGGCGGCGAACTTGAGCACGGTCTGGGTCAGGCTGGTTTGCTCGCTGAGCATGTCCTCGACCAGTCGGCGAACGGCCAGGCGCTCGAAACTGTCGCCGCCCACGAACGATCCCGCCGCGCTGCGGAGGCGATCGAAACCCAGGTTGGCGCCGACCTGGTGATAGAGCCGAGCGACATTCTCGACCGACCAGCTGGAGGCGTTGGCCAGGTCGACCAGGTCAGCGCCGGTGGTCAGGGGCTGCAGCGCGGCGACGGCGTTGGCGAGGGTCTCGGGCGCGCCCTCAGAGATGTAGAGTTTCGCGCGCTTGGCGGTCGCCTTCTGCTCGAATGGCGACAGGATGCCCGGGGTCAGGGCGCTGAGCGCCTTGACCGAGGCTCCATAGGCTTCGACCAGCTGTCCGACCGTGGCCTTGTCCCGGAAGGCGCGCCGCGCCAGCCAGAAGGTCTGGCTTCGCAGGGCGTAGGCCAGGGCCTTGTAGAGCGCGGTTTGGCCGGCCGCCGAGGCCTTGCCGTCCAGGGCGCCGACCTGGCGCCAAAGCGCGTCGATGCCGAGGATGACCCGAGCCGCGGCGAAACCCACGACCAGGGCCGTGACGTCACAGCCCGCGGCGGCTCTCAGGCGAGTCGGGAAGGTCGGGCCGCACATATTGATCATCTGGTTGCCCACCACCGTGGCGATGATCTCGCGCTTCAGGCGGTGACGCTGCATCTGATCGGCATATCGATCGAGCGCCTTGGGGAAATAGCCCCGCAGGGTGGCCTCGAACCACGGATCGTCCGGCGCGTCCGAGGCGATGACGCCGTCGAACAGATCCAGCTTGCCATAGGCCAGCAGCACCGCCAGTTCGGGTCGGGTCAGGCCGATCCGGGCCTGTTCACGCTCGGCCAGC
>NZ_PEGG01000065.1 GCF_002737765.1 Caulobacter sp. B11
GGCATCGCCGACCTGCTGGCCAAGACCGACCTGACCCCCGAGCAGGACCGCTATGTGCAGATCTTCCGCCGCTCTCGGCGACAATCTGCTCAACCTGATCAACGACATCCTCGACCTGTCCAAGGTCGAGGCCTCGCAGCTGGACCTGGAGCGCACCGGCTTTTCCCTGAGCGATCACCTCGAGAAGGTCATCGAGATGGTCGGGCCCAAGGCCTATGAAAAGGGACTGGCCCTGGTGTGCGAGATCGCGCCCGATGTCAGCAACGACCTGGTCGGCGACCCGACCCGGCTGCGCCAGGTGCTGCTGAACCTGCTGGGCAACGCCATCAAGTTCACCGAGTCCGGCCAGGTGCGCCTGAAGGTCGAGATGGATCCAGATCGCTCGGTGCCGACCGCCCTGCGCTTTTCGGTGTCCGACACCGGGATCGGCATCGCCTCCGACAAGCTGGCCCGGGTCTTCGAACGCTTCACCCAGGCCGACTCCTCGACCACCCGACGCTTCGGCGGGTCGGGCCTGGGCCTGACCATCTCCAAGCGGCTGGTCGAGTTGATGGGGGGGCGGATCTGGGTGTCGAGCGCCGTCGCCAAGGGCAGCACCTTCGCCTTCGCGGTGCCGTTCGAGGTCTGGGCGGCGGCCAATCGCCCGGTCAGCGCGCCCGAGGGCCAGGGCCCCCAGGCGCCCCTGCCGCCGCTGCGGATCCTGATGGCCGAGGACTCGCCCGACAACTGCATCATCGCCCTGGCCTATCTGGAAGACACCCCCTACCAGGTCGATGTCGCCGACACCGGCCTGATCGCCTGCGAGATGTTCAAGATCGGGCGCTATGACCTGGTGCTGATGGACCGGCAGATGCCGGTGATGGACGGCCTGACCGCGACCCGGACCATCCGGGCCTGGGAAGTCGCCCATGATCGGGCCCCGACCCCGATCATCGCCCTGACGGCCTCGGCCCTGAAGGGTGACCGCGAGACCTGTCTGGGGGCGGGCTGCACCGCCTATCTGACCAAGCCGATCAAGCAAGACGTGCTGCTGGCGGCGATCCGCGACTATTCGGCCCTGTCGCCCTCGGCCCTGTCCGCCCCTGCGACCGTGCGGCCGGCGCCGCTGGCGCCCAGCCGGTTGAACGCCCGTCTGGCGGCCCAGGTTCCGGCCTATCTCGACAGCTGTCGCCAGCATGTCCTGACCTTGCGCGCGGCGCTGGACCGGTCGGACTTCGAGGCCGTGATTCTCCTCGGGCACAACATGCGCGGGGCCGGCGGCGCGTTCGGCTTCCAGGCGATCACCGACCTCGGCGCCAGCCTGGAGCAGGCCGGCGACCTGGCTGACCTCGCCGCGTCGCGGCGACTGGTCGAGGACCTGTCGCTGTATCTGGACAGCCGGCCCGAGGCTCCGCTGCGGCAGTAGAGTGTGCGCTTTTCCCTCGCCCCTTGCGGGACAGGGTGACCCGGCGAAGCAAGGCCGGCTGAGGGGTCGAAAGACGCAAAACGCCGCCCCCAGCGGTCAGGCTGGGCGCGGCGAAGCGTTGGTGGGGATCCCTCATCCGTCGGCGACGCCGACTCCTTCTCCCGCAAGGGGAGAAGGAGGAGTTCTACTTCTTCTCGACCGTCGGCTTGCCGACTCCCGCCGCCGCGGCGGCCTTGGCGGTGACCTCGGCGATCTTGGCGGCGGGCTTGGGCATCTTGGGCACGGCCTCGACCGAGCCGGCCTTCAGCACGGCCAGGGCCCGCTCCAGCTGGAAGTCGCCCTTCTTCTCGTCAAAGCCCGGAGGCGGCGCCTCGGCCGGGGTGTGGGCGCCCTTGCGGGTCTTGCCCTCGTCGGCGTTGAGCGCGTTCTTGAAGCTGGCTTCGCTGAACCACACGCGGTTGGCGATGTCCTGGGCCTGGTCCTTGGTCTGGGCCACTTCCAGGTTGGGCTCGATGCCGGTCTTCTGGATCGAGCGGCCCGAGGGGGTGAAGTAGCGGGCCGTGGTCAGTTTCAGCGCTCCGTCGGCGCCGCCGCGCAGCGGAATCACGGTCTGGACCGAACCCTTGCCGAAGCTGGTGATGCCGACGATCTCGGCGCGATGGCGATCCTGCAGGGCGCCGGCGACGATCTCGGCGGCCGAGGCCGAGCCCTGGTTGATCAGCACCACCACCGGCAGGCCGTTCAGCATGTCGCCGGGGCGGGCGTTATAGCGCTGGATGTCGCGGGCCTCGCGGCCGCGCTGGCTGACCACCTCGCCGCCGTCCAGGAAGATGTCCGAGACGCTGACGGCCTGGTCCAGCAGACCGCCGGGATTGTTGCGCAGGTCGAAGACCAGGCCCTTCATGGCCGGGTTCTTGGCGCGCAGGTCCTGGATCCCCGCGATCAGGGCCTCGGTCGACTTCTCGTTAAAGCCCGGCAGGCGCACATAACCGTAGTCGCCTTCCATGCGGGCGATGGCGGCGCGGGGCTTGATGACTTCGCGGATCAGCTTGACGTCGAAGGGGTCGGTCTTGTCGCGGGCGATGGTCAGGGTCACCGGCTCGCCGGGCGCGCCGCGCATCTGCTTGACCGCCTCGCTGACCGTCAGGCCGAGCACCGACTGGGAATTGACGGCGGTGATATAGTCGCCGGCCTGCACGCCGGCCCGTGCGGCGGGAGTGCCGTCCATCGGCGAGATCACCTTGACCACGCCGTCCTCGCTGGTGACCTCCAGGCCCAGGCCGCCATATTCACCGCGGGTGGTGTCCTGCATGTCGTCGAAGCTCTCCGGCGACAGGTAGCCGGAATGGGGGTCCAGGCTGGTCAGCATGCCGTCGAGGGCCGCCTCGATCAGCTTCTTGTCGTCCACTTCCGAGACATAGGAGTTCTCGACCGTGGCGACCACGTCGCCGAACAGCTCCAGCATCTTGTAGGTGCGGGCCTTGGACGGGCTGGTCGCCTGGGCGATGGGGCTGACATAGGCCATGGTCCCCGCGCCGAGGACGAAAGCCGAAACACCGATGAGCAGGTACTTGCGCATATGGCCTCAAAAGGCTCCCTGACGGCGCAAGCGCCGCTTTGATTGTTCACCGTCCCGCCCAGCCCGACGCGACGCTTGATCGTCATCATTGCTGAAAAAGGCGTCTACTGCGACCCCTGCTTCAGCCAGCGCTCCGGATTGGTCGGCGCGCCGTTCTCTCGCACTTCAAGATAGAGCTCCGGCTCCAAAGATCCACGGTCCGTCATGCGTCCCAAGGGCGCGCCGGCCGCGACCGACTGTCCGGGGGCGACGCTGACCTGGTCCAGTCCGGCCAGGACCAGATGATAGGCGCCCTGGGCGCGCAGGATTATGACCATGCCCCAACCGTTCAGGGGACCCGCATATTCCACCACCCCGGCGGCGGGGGCGGCGACGCTCTTGCCCTTCTCGGCGCGGATCGACAGGCCCGAGGCCGCGCCCCCGGCCGGCAGGGCCTCGCCGAAGCGGTGGACGACCGGACCCAGCACCGGCGGGGCCAGGGTCAGGGGTCCGGTGGCCGGGGCGGGGGTCAGGCCGTCGGTCAGGGCCCCCAGGGTCCGCTGCTCCTGGTCGACCACCAGGGCCTCCTGGGCATAGGCGCGCTCGAGGGCGGTCTTCTCGACGATCATACGCTCCAGGTCGCCCTTGCGGTCGGCCACCAGGCTCTCGGCGGTGAACAGCGCTTCCGAGGCCGCGGCGGCCTCGCGGCGCAGGGTGCTGACCGCTCGGGCCTGGCGGGCATAGGCGTCGGCCCGGGCCTGCAACTGCGGGGTCATGGCGCGGATCAGGATGGCGGCCCGAACCGCGTCGCGGGCGTCGCCGGGGCTGACCAGCAGGGCGGGGGCGGATCACGGCGAAAAAGCTGCAGGGCGCTGAGCAGCCGGGCCATGCGGCTGCGGTCGCGGCCCAGATCGGCGGCCAGTACTGATTCGCGATGGTGCAGCACTTCCAGCCGGGCCCGCTTGAGGTCGACATCCTGGCCGGCGGCGACCTGGCGCTGGCTGAGGCGGCCCAGCTCGGCCCGCAGATCCTCGATCTCGCGGCGGGTGTCGGCGGCCTGGCGCAGGTCGCGGGTCCTCTGGCTGACCTGGGCGGTCACGACCCCGGCGGTCCCGAGGGCCAGGACCAGGGCGAGCAGGCAAAGGGCGGCGGCGCGACGCGACATCGCCTGACTATCTGCCCTAATCGCGATGATAGGGCGAGCCCGACAGGATGGTGACGGCGCGATAGACCTGCTCGGCCAGCATGGCCCGGGCCAGGGCGTGGGGCCAGGTCTGGGGTCCGAAGGCCATGGTCTCCTGGGCGCTCGCCAGGATCGCCGGGTCGAGGCCATCGGCCCCGCCGATCAGGAACACCACCCGCCTTGTCCCGTCGTCGCGCAGCCGGGCCAGGTGCTCGGCGAAGGCGCGGCTGGGGCGGACCTTGCCGTGCTCGTCGCAGGCGATGACGTGGGCGCCTTCCAGGTGCGGCCGCAGCACCTCGGCCTCGGCGGCCTTGCCGGGCTTGCGGGCCTCGACCTCGACGACCTCGACCGGCCCCAGGGCCAGGGCGCGGCCGGACGCCGTGGCCCGGGACGCATAGTCCACGGCCAGCTGGGCCTCGACCATGCGGCCGAGCTTTCCGACGGTGAGGAGGGTGATCTTCATCATCTACACCGTCATCACCCGCGGGACGCGGGGGATGACGGCCTGTGGACGTCTTAGTTCGACGCCATCCGGTGCGGCGCGTCGACGGCCCAGATCTTCTCGATGTTGTAGAACGAGCGGACCTCGGGGCGGAACAGGTGGACCACCACGTCGCCGGCGTCGATCAGCACCCAGTCGCAATGCGGCAAGCCTTCGACCCGCGCCTTGCCGAACCCGGCTTCCTTGAGGGCGCGGATGACGTGGTCGGCCAGGGCGCCGACGTGACGGTGCGACCGGCCCGAAGCCACGATCAGGCTGTCGGCCACCGAGCTCTTGTCGGTGAGGTCGATATGGACAATGTCCTGGGCCTTGTCGTCGTCCAGGCGGGACAGGATCAGTTCTTCGAGCGCCTTGATGCTCAGATTCAGGGCTTGCTCGGAAGAGGTCTCGGGGGAAGCCGAGGCCTCATGCGCACTTGGCGCGGGGTCGCTACGCAGCGGAAATGCTCCTTGATGGGTTCGCGCAATAGCTCCCATAGCACGGATGTGTCGAAAAGATCAGGGGTGTCGTGGTCGCGGGCGCGCGGCGTGACAAATAGGGCGCTTTAGCCCCCCTTGGTCTGCCGGTCGCGCAGGGCGGTGGACGAGGCGAAGTTCAGCGGGCCGGTCAGATAGACCCAGGCCGGGGCGCTCAGACCGGGCAGGGTGGCCGCCGCGCTGGCCGGCTTGCGGGCATGGGCGAAGCGGCGGGCGGCGGGCGAGGTGCGGGCCTTCAGGGCCGCCCAGGGCCGCGAGATCACCGCCACCGGCATTTCGCGCATGATCTGGGTCCAGCCGCGCCAGCGGTGGAAACTGGCCAGGCTGTCGGCCCCCATCACCCAGACGAAGTTGACGCCCGGATAGCGGGCCTTCAGCACCCGCAGGGTGTCGATAGTGTAGTTGGAGCCCATGCGGGTCTCGGCGTCCGAGACGATCATCGAGCAGCCCAGGGCCCGGGCCCGCGCCCCGGCCATCCGCTCGGCCAGGGGCCGGGTCTGGGCCGAGGATTTCAGCGGGTTCTGCGGCGAGACCAGCCAGATCACCTTGTCGAGGTTGAGACGGCGCAGGGCGGTTTCCGCCACGTGGGCATGGCCCTCGTGCGCGGGATTGAAGCTGCCGCCGAACAGCCCCACCCGCATGCCCGGCTCCAGATGGAAGCCCAGGCGCTGCGCGGCGGGTCTGCCGGCTTCAGGGACGAGTCTGGCCGGTCCCGCGAACCACATATTTGTACGTTGTCAGCTGCTCGGCCCCAACCGGACCGCGGGCGTGAAGTTTGTCGGTGGCGATGCCGATCTCGGCCCCGAAGCCGAACTCGCCGCCGTCGGCGAACTGGGTCGAGGCATTGACCAGCACGATGGCGCTGTCGACCAGGGCGATGAAGCGCTCGGCGGCGGCCACATCCTCGGTGACGATGGCGTCGGTATGGCCCGAGCCATAGGCGGCGATATGGGCGGCGGCCCCCTCGACCCCGTCGACCACGGCCACCGACAGGATCGGGGCCAGATATTCGGTCGACCAGTCGGCCTCGACCGCCGGCTTCATGGCCGGTTCGATCTGGCGGGCATAGTGATCGCCGCGCAGCTCGCAGCCGGCCTTGATCAGGGCGTCGGTGATCGTCGGCAGGATGCGTGCGGCCACGGCCTTGTCGACCAGCAGGGTCTCGGCGCTGCCGCACACCGAGACCCGCCGCATCTTGGCGTTCAGCACGATGGCGGCGGCCTTGGCCGGATCGGCCCCGGCGTCGACATAGACGTGGTTGAGGCCTTCCAGATGGCCCAGCACCGCCACCCGGGCCTCGGCCTGGACGCGGGCCACCAGGCTCTTGCCGCCCCGGGGGATGATCAGGTCGATCGTACGGTCCAGCCCAGACAGAATCGCCCCGACCGCGGCCCGGTCGGCGGTGGCCACCGCCTGGACGACGGTGGCGGGCAGGCCGGCGGCGGCCAGGCCCTTCACCACGGCGGCGTGGATGGCCAGGCTCGAGGCCAGGCATTCGGAGCCGCCGCGCAGGATCACCGCATTGCCCGAACGCACGCACAGGGCGGCGGCGTCGGCGGTGACATTGGGGCGGCTCTCATAGATCATGGCGATCACCCCGATCGGGGTGCGCACCCGGGCGATGTCCAGGCCGTTGGGCCGGGTCCAGCGGGCGATCTCGGTCCCGAGCGGATCGGGGATGGCGGCCACGGTGTCGACCCCGGCGGCCATGGCCTCCAGCCGGGCGGGATCCAGGGCCAGCCGGTCCAGCATCGGTCCCGACAGGCCATTGGCCTTGGCCTTGGCCAGGTCCTGGGCGTTGG
>NZ_PEGG01000066.1 GCF_002737765.1 Caulobacter sp. B11
TCATGCCGGCGCCGTCGACGCGGACGGCGATGCCGACCAGGCCTTCAGCGGCGACGCGGTCGGCCTTCTTGGCGGCCTTGGAAAGGCCCTTGGCGCGCAGCCAGTCGATGGACGCGTCGATGTCGCCGTTGTTTTCGATCAGCGCCTTCTTGCAGTCCATCATGGCCGACGCCGGACTTGTCGCGCAGCTCTTTGACGAGCGCAGCCGTGATCTCAGCCATGGAAAATCTCCATATTCAAATAGTTAGCGACCGGGCTTGAT
This sequence comes from Caulobacter sp. B11, assembly GCF_002737765.1. GTDB lineage: Bacteria > Pseudomonadota > Alphaproteobacteria > Caulobacterales > Caulobacteraceae > Caulobacter. The sequence goes on from NZ_PEGG01000066.1 coordinate 263, forward strand.
AGCCCGGTCGCATGTCAGGGTCGTTACAGCCGCCACAAGGGGCGACGGCAGGTCAATCAGCTCGCGGCCGGCTCTTCGGCGACGGCTTCGATCGCCTCGGCGGTGGCTTCCTGGGCGGCCTCGGGGGCGGCTTCGGCAACGGCTTCCGGGGCGACGGCGGCTTCAGCCACCGGCTCGGGGGTCAGTTCGCGAGCCAGGGTCGGTTCCATCGGGGCCACCGAGGCGCCCAGATCGACGCCCGACGAGGCCTGGCCGGCGGCCAGACCGTCGAGGACGGCGTCGGCGATCAGGTCGCAGTACAGCTGCAGGGCGCGGGCGGCGTCGTCGTTACCCGGGATCGGATAGGTGATGCCGTCCGGATCGCAGTTGGTGTCCAGGATCGCGATGACCGGGATGTTCAGCTTGCGGGCTTCAAGGATCGCGATCGCTTCCTTGTTGGTGTCGATCACGAACATGATGTCGGGGATGCCGCCCATGTCCTTGATGCCGCCCAGCGACAGTTCCAGCTTGTCGCGTTCGCGGGTCAGCTGCAGCAGTTCCTTCTTGGAACGGCCCGAGCCGTCGCCGCCCAAAACGCCTTCGAGCTCGCGCAGACGCGCGATCGAGCCCGACACGGTGCGCCAGTTGGTCAGGGTGCCACCGAGCCAGCGGTGATTGACATAGTACTGGGCGCAGCGCTTGGCGGCGGTGGCGACGGGGTCCGAAGCCTGACGCTTGGTGCCGACGAACAGCACGCGACCGCCGGCGGCGGCGACTTCACGCACCTTCACCAGGGCCTGGTGCAGGAGCGGAATCGACTGCGACAGGTCGATGATGTGGATGTTGGAACGCGAGCCAAAGATGAAGCGGTCCATCTTCGGGTTCCAGCGATGGGTCTGGTGGCCGAAGTGGGCGCCAGCTTCCAGGAGCTGACGCATGGAGAATTCGGGAAGCGCCATGTGGCCTATAATCCTTTTTCCGGTTGAACCTCCGCGGACACCCCCGTTCCGAACGATTTCGGAGCGGGACCGGAACGGCGACCTCGGGATGTCTCCCCAAAGCAACCGAACGTCCACGTGTGGAATGGCGGCGCAAATAGGCTGGATGGGCGGCAAATGCAAGCCCTAGCGGTCGAAACACGCGGCGAGGGCCGACGATCACGCCCGATTCACCCTGGGTCGGCGCGCTCCCCGCAAGGCCGATGCGCGGATCCGGCTCGGCGCGCGAAAGACCGCCCCCAAGAAATCCGCGAAGACGAATCGCCCAAATGGCCGTCCGGCGCACAAACCTCGGCAGCCCAGGCCTGAGCGAGCGCCGCCCTATGGACCCGACCGACGCCAGGGGCGCGTCCTCCGAGGCGGACTCTGCTCTGGAGAGATGCCCGTCGAGGACGGGGGCAACACCCCAAGACGACGGTAGGGTCAGACGCCTCAGACGTCTTCCAGCAGGGCCACGCCGGGTGCGGTTTTCAGGGCTCCGCGCAGGGCGGCGTCGAGCATGTAGCGACCGGGCAGACGCATCTCGATCTCTCGGCCGCCGCCCAGGGCCGCGATGAAGCTGATTTCGCCGCCGCGCGCCGAACTGGCCGGTTCGATCCGCCGACGCAGGGCGTCGACCTCGGTGGCCGTGGGCGACAGATGCACCCGCAGCCCGGCCACCACGTTCTCGATGGCCTTCTCGATCGGCTCGGCGTCGTCGCCGAAGAACCGCACCTCGCCGTCCCGGGCCTTGGCGCGGACCTTGATCGACACCGCCTTGCCTGGCTCCAGAATGTCGCGACACTTGCGCAGGGCCTCGGGCGGAAACAGCACCTCGTATTCGCCGGTTGGATCGGAGAGCGACACGAAGGCGAAACGCTCACCGCTTTGAGAGGCGCGCTCCTGGCGTCGCCGCACCACGCCGCACATCCGGAAGGCCTCCATGCCGGCCTCCGCCTGGGGGATCACCTCGGTCAGCATCGCCGTGCGCTTGCGGCGCAGCATGCCGACCAGATCCTCCAGGGGTGGCCGGTCAGATAGAAGCCGACGGCGGCCAGTTCCTCGTCCAGCAGGTCGACCTGGCTCCAGGGCTCGACCTTCTTGAGCCGCGGTCGCCCGGCGGCGGTATCGGCCCCGAACAGCGCGTGCTGACCGCCGTGGCGATCCGCCGCGACGCTCTGGCAGTGGGCGATCAGCACATCGGCCGAGGCCAGGATCTGGGCGCGATTCTTGTGGAAGGAGTCGAAGGCCCCTGCCCGCGCCAGGTTTTCGATGGCGCGCTTGTTGACCTGCTTGGGATCCACACGTTCGACAAAATCGAAGATGTCGCGGAACGGCCCGCCCTCCTCGCGCACGGCGACCAGATGCTCCATGGCCTGCAAGCCGACATTGCGGACCGCGCCCAAGGCATAGAGCACCTCACCATCCTCGACCTCGAAGTCGGCGCCCGAGCGATTGACGTCCGGCGCGCGCACGGTGATCCCGAACCGCCGCGCGTCCTGATGAAAGACCGCCAGCTTGTCGGTGTTGGACAGGTCCAGGCTCATCGAGGCGGCCAGGAACTCGACCGGGGCGTTGGCCTTCAACCAGGCCGTCTGGTAGGCGATCAGGGCGTAGGCGGCGGCGTGGCTCTTGTTGAAGCCATAGCCGGCGAACTTGGCCACCAGTTCGAAGATCGAACCCGACTGTTCCTCGGGCACGCCACGCTCAAGGGCGCCGGAGACGAAACGGATCTTCTGCTGATCCATCTCCTCCTTCTTCTTCTTGCCCATGGCCCGGCGCAGCAGATCGGCTTCGCCCAGGCTGTAGCCCGCCAGGATCTGGGCGATCTGCATCACCTGTTCCTGGTAGACGATGACCCCGTAGGTCTCCTTGAGCACCGGCTCCAAAGAGGGGTGCAGCGTGTCGACGGGTTTGCGGCCGAACTTGCAGTCGACGAAGGTGTCGATGTTGTCCATCGGGCCCGGCCGATAGAGCGAGATCAGCGCTGTGATCTCTTCGATCGAGCTGCAGCGCATCTTGCGCAGGGTGTCGCGCATGCCCTGGCTTTCCAGCTGGAACACACCGACCGTCTGGCCCGAGGCGAGTAGTTCATAGGACTTGGCGTCGTCGAACGGCAGCCGCGTCAGGTCAACCTCGACGCCCCGCTTGCGCAGATGTTTGACGGCCCGATCCAGCACCGTCAGCGTCTTCAGGCCCAGGAAGTCGAACTTCACCAGACCGGCGCTTTCGACCCACTTCATGTTGAACTGGGTCGCCGGCAGGTCGGATCTTGGGTCCTTGTAGAGCGGTGTCAGCTGGGTCAGGGGCCTGTCGCCGATGACCACCCCGGCGGCATGGGTCGAGGCGTTGCGATACAGCCCCTCCAACTGCAGGGCGACGTCCAGACAAGCCGCGACATTGCCGTCCTCGTTCCGGGCCTGCTTGAGCCGCGGCTCGATCTCGATCGCCTGAGCCAGGGTCACCGGCGCGGCCGGATTGTTGGGCACCATCTTGCAGAGCCGGTCGACCAGGCCCAGCGGCAGCTGCATCACCCGACCGACGTCGCGCAAGACAGCCCGGGCCTGCAGAGAACCGAAGGTGATGATCTGGGCCACGCGGTCGCGGCCGTACTTTTCCTGGACGTAGACGATCACCTCTTCCCGCCGCTCCTGGCAGAAATCGATATCGAAGTCGGGCATCGAGACCCGTTCGGGGTTCAAGAACCGCTCGAACAGCAGACCAAACCGCAGGGGATCCAGGTCGGTGATGGTCAGGACCCAGGCGACCAGCGATCCAGCGCCCGAACCCCGGCCCGGCCCCACGGGAATGCCGTGCGACTTGGCCCATTTGATGAAGTCCGACACGATCAAGAAATAGCCGGGAAAGCCCATCTTGATGATGATGCCCAGCTCGAATTCCAGTCGGTCCCAGTAGACCTGTTCGTCACAGGCCAAGGTCAGGCCGTCCAGCCGCCGCTTCAGGCCCTCACGGGCCTGGTGAGTCAGTTCCGCGGGCTCGTCCCGGCCGTCGCCCGTCGGGAAGCTGGGGAGGATTGGATCGCGCTTCTGCACGGCGAAGGCGCAGCGGCGCGCGATATCCAGGGTGTTGTCGCAGGCTTCCGGCAGGTCCGAGAACAGCTTGCGCATGTCGGCCTGCGACTTGAACCAGTGCTCGGGCGTGACGCGGCGGCGTTCATCCTGCCCCACGAAGGCGCCGTCCGAGATGCAGAGCAGCGCGTCATGGGCCACGTACAGTTCAGGCTTTGCGTAGTAGACGTCATTGGTGGCGACCAGGGGCGCGTCGTGCTCATAGGCCCAGTGCACCAGCCCAGGCTCCGCCGCCGCCTGTTGCGGCAGACCATGCCGCTGCAGCTCGACATAGAAGCGGTCGCCGAAAACCCGTTGCATTTCGGCCAGGGCCGCGGCGCCCTCGCTGGTCTTGCCCGAGGCGAACAGCGCGTCGACCGGGCCGTCAGTCCCTCCCGACAGCAGGATCAGGCCCTCGGCATGGGCCACGACCTTGGCCCAGGGCACCACGGGCTCGGCCATCTCGCCACTGTCGAGATAGGCCATGGACGAGAGCTCGGAGAGGTTCAGATAACCCCGCTCGTTCTGGGCCAGCAGGGTGATGGTCGGTGTGCGCGCCCAGCGCTCTGACGGCCCCGCCCCGACTCCCGATACGGGCAGCGCGCAGCCGATGATCGCCTGGATGCCGGCGTCCTTGGCGTAGGACGAATATTCGAGCGCCCCGAACAGATTGGTCCGGTCGGTGATTCCGGCCGCCGGCATACCCGCAGCCGCGGCGAGCGCGCCGATCTTTTCAGCCTTGATGGCGCCTTCGAGCAGCGAATAGGCCGACCGCACGCGAAGGTGGACGAAACCCTGACCTTCAGCCCCGGACATGACCCTACCTCACCGAAAAGCGACTCAGGCCACCAACTGGGCGACCGAGCACATCATCCAGACGAAGCTGACGACAGATACAAGCGCCAAAGACTCACGTGCGATCCGGACCATGGGAAGCCTCCAAATATCGTTTCTATTTTGTTCTCTATTCCACTTTTGTTCTCCCCGCAAGATACCCGCGTTCGATCCAGGCAATTGACCCATGCCCTTGGCGTCGGCAGGCGGTTCGAGTCAGATGGGCGCATGCGCCTGATCATTGATACCGACACCGCCGGAGACGACGTCTTCTCCCTCATGCTCGCCCTGCGTCGCCCCGGCGTCACGGTCGAGGCCATCACCATCGCCCACGGCAATGTCGGCTTCGCGCAGCATGCCGAGAACGCCTTGGTGACCCTCGCGGCCTGCGGTCGCGCCGATCAGGTTCCGGTCTATCTCGGGGCCCAGCGGCCCTTTTCTCGCGCGCCGCTAGATGCGGCCTATGTGTTCGGCGCGGATGGCATGAGCGACTGCGCCTTTCCGGCGACGCCCCAGCGCCCCGCTCCCGGCCATGCGGCCGACGAGATCGTACGACGGATCATGGAGTCTCCGGGCGAGATCACCCTGCTGGCCCAGGCGCCGCTGACCAACATCGCCCTGGCCTGGCTGCGCGAGCCGAAGATCGCCCAGGCCTGCAAGCACCTCTGGGTGATGGGCGGCACGGATAACGGCGTGGGCAATGTCACGCCGGCGGCCGAGTACAATCTCTATGTCGATCCCGAGGCGGCCAGACTGGTCATCAATGCCGGCTTCAACCTGTCGATCGTCACCTGGACCGAGACCCTGAGGGACGGGTTGCTCGATCTCGACCAGCTCCAGGCGCTCGACGCCCTGGACACCCCGCGCGCCCGGTTCTTCACCCAGGTCAATCGCGCCTCCCTGGCCTTCGCCCAGGAGACCGAGCATCTGGACGGCAGCCTGCATCCCGACGCCCTGACCTGCGCCGTGGCCCTGGACGAGACGCTGATCCTGGAGTCGGAGATGGCCGTCGTCGACGTCGAGACCAAGGGCGAACTGACCCGGGGCTATCTGAGTGTTTCCCACAACATTCTGCCGGACATCGAGCTGGCGGACCCCGCCCTCAAGCGGCGTCCGCCCAATGCCCGGGTGATCAAGGCTGTCGATCGCCAGGGCTTCTTCGCCGCGATGCGCCAGGCCCTACTCTGAGCCCGGCCTAGAAGGTCTGCGGCACCAGGTGCCCGTCCTTCAGGGCGAAGACCCGGTCCATGTAGCGGGCCAGTTCCATGTTGTGGGTGGCGATCAGGGCGGCGACACCGCGCTGACGAGCCTGCTCGTACAGGGCCTGAAACACCGCCGCCGAATTGGTCGGGTCGAGGTTACCCGTCGGTTCATCGGCCAGCAGCAGCTTGGGCTGGTTGGCCAGGGCCCGGGCGATGGCGACTCGTTGTTGCTCGCCGCCGGACATCTGACCCGGCTGGTGATCGACTCGCGCCGCAAGGCCTAATTGATCGAGCATGGCCGCCGCGCCGCGCCGGGCCTCCGCCTTGGACTTGCCGGCGATCTCGGCCGGCAGGGCCACGTTCTCAAGCGCCGTAAACTCGGGAAGCAGATGGTGGAACTGGTAGACGAAGCCGACCGTCGTCAACCGAACCTTGGTTCGCTGGCGCTCCGACAGCTTGGAACAGTCGCGGCCGTCCAGGGCTATGATCCCGGCGTCGGGCTTTTCCAGCAGGCCGGCGGCATGCAGCAGGGACGACTTGCCCGAGCCCGAAGGCCCGATCAGCCCGACGACCTCGCCGGGATAGACGTCCAGATCGACGCCGCGCAGCACATGCAGCGCCCCGGCCTCGGTGACATAGGTGCGCTCGACCCCGCGCAGGGACAGGACGGGATTACGCTCGGGATCACTCATAGCGAAGGGCCTCAACCGGATCGAGACGCGAGGCCCGCCAGGCCGGCGGCAAGGTCGCCAGAATGCTCATGACCGTGGAAATGGCGACAATGATCGCCACCTCCGTCCAGTCGATCTTGGCCGGGATATGGGCCAGGAAATAGATGTCGGCGCTGAACACCGCCGTGCCGGTCACCCATTCGACGAAGCGCTGGATGGCGGCGATATTGGCGCAGACCACCACGCCCAGAGCCAGTCCCGCCAGGGTGCCGGCCACGCCGATCGAGGCGCCGGCCATCACGAAGATCCGCAGGATCGCCCCCTGCCCGGCGCCGATGGTTCTGAGAATCGCGATGTCGCGCCCCTTGTTCTTCACCAGCATGACCAGGGCCGAGATGATGTTGAGCGTCGCGATGGCGACGATCATGAACAGGATCAGCCGCATCACCTTGCGCTCCACCTGCAGGGCGTTGAAATAGCTGTTGTTCTTATCCATCCAGTCTTGGACGAAGGCGCCCGGACCGCTGGCCTGCTCGATGACGGGTTTTATGGCCTTGGCCTTGTCGGGATCGACGAGCTTGATCTCGATATAGTCGACCGCCGTGTCGCGGCCAAAGAACAGCTGCGCCTGGGGCAAGGCCATGTAGACGAAGCTCTCGTCGAACTGGCTCATTCCGACGCTGAAGATGCCGCCGACCGTATAGTCCTTCTCACGCGTCGAGGTGCCGAAGGCCGTGGCCGGGCCCGAGGGCGAGATCAGGGTGATGGCGTCGCCGACCGAAAGGCCCAGATTGCGGGCCATGCGGTCGCCGATCAGCACGATGTCGCCGCCGTACTCGCCCTGGCCGAACCCCTCGATCGAGCCGCGCTTGATGTTGTCCGAAATCATCTTCATGCCGCGCAGGTCATCTGGGGTCACGCCGCGCACAATGGCGCCGGTCACCTGGCTGGGACCGATCACCATGGCCTGAGCCTCGACCATCGGCGCGGCCTGGGTGACGCCCGGCACCGCCCGGATCCGGGAAATCACCCCAGAACGGTCCGGGCCGTTGATGAGCGGCCCCTGAGCATAGACATGGCCGTTAAAGCCCAGCAGACGCCCCAGCAGCTCGCCGCGAAAGCCGTTCATGACGCTCATCACCGTGATCAGGGCGAAGACCGCCATGGTCACGGCGGCGAACGAGATGATGGCGATCAGGGCGACGCCGCCGTTCTTGCGCTTGTTGCGCAGGTAGCGCCAGGCGACCGTACGCTCCCAGCGTCCAAACGCCCCGCCGGCCGCCATCAACCGGCGGCCTTGGCCGTCAGGCCGGCGATCGCATCTGCCAGCGGCGCGGTTTGACGTTCGCCGGTCTTGCGGTTCTTGACCTCGACCAGGCCCTCGGCGATCCCCTTGGGGCCGACGATCACCTGCCAGGGCACGCCGATTAGGTCCATCGAGGCGAACTTGCCGCCGCCGCGGGCGTCAGTGTCGTCATAGAGCGCGGTCTTGCCGGCCGCGTGGACGGCCTTGTAGACCGCTTCACAGGCCGCGTCGCAGGCCGCGTCGCCGACGCGCAGGCTGATGATGCCGACATCGAACGGCGCCACGGATTCCGGCCAGATGATGCCCGCCTCGTCATGGCTGGCCTCGATGATCGCGCCCAGCAGACGCGAGACCCCGACGCCGTAGCTGCCCATCTGCACCATGTGGTCCTTGCCGTCGGGACCGGCGACCAGGGCCTTCATCGGCTCGGAATACTTGGTCCCGAATGAGAAGATGTGGCCTACCTCAATGCCGCGCGCCGACAGGCGATCGCCCTCGGCGACGGCGTTGAAGGCCGCCTCGTCGTGCATTTCCTCGGTGGCGGCATAGAGGGCGGTGCGCTGGTCGACCAGCGGCTGCAGGTCGCCGTCCCAGTCCACGTCGGGACCCGGTGCGCCCATCTCGACCAGGTCCTTGTGGCAGAACACGGCGCTTTCACCAGTGTCGGCCAGCACGATGAACTCGTGGCTCAGATCGCCGCCGATCGGACCGGTGTCGGCGCGCATCGGCACCGCCTTCAGGCCCATGCGGGCGAACAGGTTCAGATAGGCCACGAACATACGGTTGTAGGACTTGCGGGCGCCCGCCTCGTCGAGGTCGAAGCTGTAGGCGTCCTTCATCAGGAATTCGCGGCCGCGCATCACGCCAAAGCGCGGACGCCGCTCGTCACGGAACTTCCACTGCACGTGGTAGAGGTTCTTGGGCAGATCCTTGTAGCTCTTCACCGACCCCCGGAAGATCTCAGTGATCATCTCCTCGTTGGTGGGGCCGTACAGCAGCTCGCGCTCATGGCGGTCGGTGATGCGCAGCATTTCGGGGCCATAGGCGTCGTAGCGGCCCGACTCGCGCCAGAGATCCGCCAACTGCAGGGTCGGCATCAGCAGTTCAATGGCCCCGGCGCGGTCCATTTCCTCGCGAACGATCTGCTCGACCTTGTTGAGCACCCGAAGGCCGAGCGGCAGCCAGGCATAGATGCCGGCGGCCTCCTGCCGGATCATCCCCGCGCGCAGCATCAGCTGGTGCGACACGATCTGGGCGTCGGAAGGGGCTTCTTTCAGCACGGGCAGGAAATAGCGCGACAGGCGCATGGACAGGACGTCTCCGGGAAATTCAGGCGTTGAGATAGCCGCTTGGCCCGCAGCTTGGCAACGCGCGCGGCAAAAAGATGACGGTCCAGCCCAATCAAGTGTGACGCAGGCCGGATCGCCCGATGCGATAGCGCCACGAAGACGACGCTGAGGCTTAACGAAAAGAAGGCCGCGCGGTTCACGCGCGGCCTATCAAGTCATCGTCGGGGAAGACGCCACAGAGCAAGATCGGCGAGCCGACCTCGTGCTGAAACGCTACGCCGGACAAACCCGTGCAGGGGCGCCAGATTGCCGACACCGACCCCAAGCGGCGAGAATCGCCCAAGCCTTGGGCGATCCGTGGAAAATCGAGCGCGGCCCGCCCAAGGCTTGGGCGCCGCCTGCCTAGTAGGCGCGGGCCAGTGGCGGAAGACTGACCAGGTGGAAATGTAGTACCAGCCACAACACGGCGAAGAGGACCGCCGAGACCCAGGTTGTGGTGATGAACTTGCGCTTCAGATTGGGATTGACCGGCGCGCCGGGATCACCGCCGGCCGGCGGTTCAATTCCCATGTCATGATAGCTGCGCACGCCCAGCGGCAGCACGCAGAACAGAGCGGTCCACCAGATGGTCAGATAGATCGCGATCGCCGTAACCGGGCCCATCAGTGATGCGCCTCCTTGGGGTTTCCATCAATTCCACCAGCATGCCGCCCATATCCTTGGGATGCACGAAGATGATCAGCGTACCGTGCGCCCCGATACGCGGTTCGCCCAGCACGGTCGCGCCCTTGGCGACCAGCGCGTCGCGGGCCTCATAGATATTCTCGACCTCAAAGCAGATGTGGTGCTGGCCGCCCTTGGGGTTCTTGGCCAGGAAGCCATGAATCGGCGACTTTTCGCCATAGGGCTCGATCAGCTCGATCTGGCTGTTGGGCAGGTTGACGAAACACACCCATACGCCCTGCTCGGGCATGGCCCACTTCTCAGTGAACGAGGTCGCGCCCAACAGGTCGCGATACATCTTCAGGGACTCGTCGATAGACGGCGTTGCGACACCGACGTGATTGAGCTTGCCGATCATGATCCGCTCCCGGGCGACTATTTGTTCTTGGCCAGACGCCTAACACCGATGCTGCATCGCGAAAAGGGCGGCGGTCAGCCTTGGGGCGGCTGAACTTTGAGCCACCAGAACCGCACCGGCAGCACCGAGATCAGCAATAGGCCGGCGAGGAATCCACCCAGATGGGCCTCCCAGGCGATCCCGATCACCCCGGCGCCAGACACCAGCCCGAAGGTCGCGCCCAGGGCCACGATCACCAGGTTCATCATGATGAAGGAACCGGCCTGCTTGGCCACCGGCCGGGAGAGGATCGGCGCCAGTTCGGCCCTGCCCGGGCCTGTCAGGCGGGCGGACGCGCCCCACAGACCGCAGATCGCGCCCGAGGCGCCCAGCATCGGCACGGGATCCTGCCCATGCAGGCCGAGGAAAGCGACGGCTCCGGCCAGGCCGCAGACCAGGAAAAAGCCCAAAAACAGCAGCCCCCCTAAAGCGTCCCGCCCCAGGCGCTGGGCGACACCGGGACCCAGGGCGATCAAGGCGCCGCAGTTCATGATCAGGTGCAACCACGATCCGTGGAGGAAGATATGGGTGACGGGCGTCCACCAGATTCCGGCCTCCAGGCCCGGCCGGAACAGGCTCCCCAGCACGAGGATCGCCTGCTCTTGCCCCAGGGCGCGACCAACCTCCTGTCCAAGGAAAACCAGCCCAAGAATGGCCGTCAGCACCACGACGGGCCAGGCCTCTGACCACAGGACCGCGATCCCGCCGCCCAGCAGGCCCTGCCGCGCGGGCGGGGCCTCAGGCGAGGCCGGATCGTGATCCTGGGTCACGTTGGCGCTAGACCCGCAGGACCGTGGTCTCGACCACGGGCTTGCGTTCCCAGATGCGGAAGGCCGCCTTCTTGACCGCGCGGGAAATGGCGCTCTCGATCGCCTCGTCCTGCTCGCGTTCATTGCCCTTCAGACGCTTGAAGGCGTTCTCGGCCTCATCGGCCAGATCATCCAGGGCGTCGTCGAGCGGATAGTCCTTGTCCCCGGCCAGGCCCAGGCCGCGAACCTGCGGACCCGAGATGATGCGGCTTTGGCCATCCAGCACGACCGACACCGCCAGCATGCCGTTGAAGGCCGCGTG
>NZ_PEGG01000067.1 GCF_002737765.1 Caulobacter sp. B11
TGCGAACATAGGAACGGCCGGGCCACAGGAAGACGTTCTTGGCGGTCTGCTGGCTGATGGTCGAGCCGCCGCGAATCTTTCCGCCCCGCCGTTATTGGCGTAGGCCTTCTGAAGGGCGTCAAAATCAAAGCCGGAATGCTCGCAAAACCGGGCGTCCTCGGCGGCGATCAGGGCGCGGGGCAGGGCCGGCGCGACGGTCCGGATCGAGCGCCAACGGTGATCCAGACCCTTGCCCTCGGCGGCCCGAATCAGCATCAGCGGCGTGACCGGCGGCGGCACGAAGCGATAGACGACCACCGCCACGATCGGTCCGGCCACCAGCACGATGAACAAGGCCAGAATGATATTGCGCAACAGGACCCGCACCGATCACCCCTTGCCTTGACGCTGCGACCGGATGCTACCCAAGCGACGAGCCGATGTCGCTGGGCTTACGAGCCGATGTCGCTGGGCTTGGTGTCGCGACGAGCCCTAAGGAGCCGCCCATGACCGTAACCGAAGCCGTCGAACGCCGCATGTCGGTACGCGCCTTCACCGAAACAACCGTTTCGGGCGAGATGGTCCGCGATCTCCTCCAAGCCGCCGCCCGGGCGCCGTCCGGCGGCAATCTTCAGCCCTGGCGGGTGCAGGCGGTCAGCGGCGAACCCCTTGCCGCCCTGAAGGCGACCATGGCCGCGCGTCTCGGCTCGCCTGACGCGCCGGAATACGAGATTTATCCGGCCAATCTGTGGGAGCCGCTGCGTAGTCGCCGCTTCCAGGTCGGCGAGGACCTCTATGCGTCGCTGGGCATCCCCCGAGAGGACAAGTTGGCCCGGCTCCAGCAATTCGCCCGCAACGGCCAGGGGTTCGACGCGCCGGTGCTGCTGTTCTTCTCGATCGACCGTCGTTGCGGCCCGCCGCAATGGAGCGATCTGGGCATGTTCATGCAGACCTTCATGCTGCTGGCGGTCGAGAAGGGCCTGGACACCTGCGCCCAAGAGTTCTGGGCCCACTATCATCAGGTGGTGGCCGAGCAGATCGGCCTGCCCGAGGGCCACATGCTGTTTTCCGGCATGGCCCTGGGCTATCGCGACGAAGCCGCGCCCGTGAACGCCTGGCGTTCGCGGCGGGACGGCTTCGAGGCCTGGGGCGAGCTCAAGGGGTTCTAGGGGACCGCCCTAGAACGTCCGCGGTCCGCTCAGATCCGGGATCGCGATCAGGCCGGCCTCGCCGTCCTCGTCGCCCCAGACCAGCTGGGTTCCGTCGGGCGAGACCGACAGGGCGCTGATCGCCGCGCCCTTTTCGGCCTTCAGGGTCTCGAGGCGACCAGTGCGCATATGCGCCGCCCAGATCTTGCCGTCGTCCTGGCCGGCGATCGCCACCGGAAGCGCCTCGACTCCGGCCACCCGCACGACCATGGAGTCGCGGGAGAAGCCGATCTCGGCAGCCTCCTTGCCCATCGGGCCATTGGCCCCGGCGAACGGCCAGACCACCGCGCCGTTGGCGCCGGCGGTGACCATCAGGCTACCCTTGTCGAAGAAGGCCAGGCTCTTGATCTTGGCCGGGTAGCCGCCCATCCGCATGTCCTTGGAATCGCTCATCCGCCAGCCATGCAGCTGGTTTTCTTGCATGGACGAGACCAGGAACTTGCCGTCGGGGCTGAAGGCGGCGGCGATGTGGCTGCCGGCCCATTTCAGCATCTGCGGCTTCTGCTCGGCGATCTTGGCCCACCACAGGGCGACGCCCCCATAGCCGGCGACGGCGAGGCGGCGGCCCTTGGGATCGAAGGCCAGGCCCGAGGCGGTCTTTTCGTGGGTGAAGCAGCGCGTGAAGGCCAGATCCTTGACGTCGCGGACATGGGCGTCCTTGCCGGCCGTGAAGGCGATGAGACCCGAGGCGGGGCTGGCGGCGACGTGCTCGATCCAGCGGCCCTTGATCTCGGCCACCAGGGTCGAAACCAGTTCGCCGCCCTCGACCCGGCTCCAGACCACGCGGCCGTCGTCGCCGCCGGTGACTAGACCCAGGCCCGAAGGGTGGACGACGGCGGCCAGCACCGCGCCCTGGTGAGCCTCGACGGTGACATAGCCGCCCTCGGCGACGAATCGCACCGTGCCGTCGCCGAGGGCGAACCCCGCGCGGCCGGCGCGGTCGAACAGGGCGGCGGTGACATAGGCGTCGAAGGACAGGATCATGCCTGCGCCATAGCGCGCCTCGAACGAGGCGCCTAGGCCGCTGAGTTCGCCCGACACGCGAACCCAAGCGCCTCAAGGGCGGGCATGAACGGCGTTCGGTCAGAAAGACTCACAAAAGGGGTTGCCATTACGGCGCCTCGTCGGGCTTTACTTCCGAGCCCGTCTGCGCCAGACGTGGCCACCTTACAATTACGGGACCGCGGCAACCGCGGCCCTTGGGAGACAGTCAGGCTATGGCGGCTAAACTCTCTGGCGGTGGCGGTGGTCGCTACTCACTCGGCCAGAACTCCGAAATCAACGTCACGCCCTTCGTGGACATCCTTCTGGTCCTGCTGATCATCTTCATGGTCGCCGTGCCGATGGCCACCGTGGCGATCAAGGTCGACCTTCCCCCGGCGACGATCCCGCCGCCGGACGCGCCGAAGCCGAAAGAGCCGGTGTTCATCTCGATCCAGAAGTCGGGCGCGATCTTCGTGGCCGACAAGCAGTCGAGCCTGGAGAACCTGCCGTTCGATCTGGACGCCAAGTTCGTGGCCACCGATCAAGCCGGTCCCCGCGTTGACCAGCGCGTAATGATCCGCGCCGACGCCGACGTGCTGTACGCCGACTTCATGGGCGTGCTGAACAACCTGCAGACCGCCGGTTGGTACAAGGTCGGCCTGATCAACGAGGACATCCACTAAGGATCCTCGGCGAACGCCGAAACGACAAAGCCCCCGGAAGCCTCGCTTCCGGGGGCTTTTTGTTGTGTTCAGACTCCGATGTTTTCTCGTGCCCCCTCCCCCTTGATGGGGGAGGGGGCACGGAAACCCCGCGGACCTTCCCTAGGCGGCGCAGGCTTCGAACCCGGCCTTCAGCTCGGCTTCGTCCAGGTCGCGGCCGATGAACACCATTCGGCTGTAGCGCTTGTCCTTGTCCGTCCAGGGCCGCTGGAAGTCGCCCTCGAGGATCATGTGGACGGCCTGGAACACCAGGCGACGGTTCTCGCCCTGGACGTCGATGATGCCTTGGCGCGCAGGATGTCGGTTCCGCGACGCCCCAGCAGGTCATTGAGCCAGGCGGTGATCTTCTGACCGTCGACCGGACGGTCGAGGGTCAGGGAGATCCCTTGACCCCGTCATCGTGAATGGCGCTGGCGGGACCATGGTCGTGATGATCGTGGCCGCAATGCTCATCATGGACATGCCCGTGGTCATGCCCGTGGTCATGATGGTGATGGTCGTGGCCGCAGTGCTCGTCATGCACGTGGCCGGCCTCGCCATGCGCCGGATTGAGGAATTCAGGCTCCAGCTCGGTGATTCGGTCCAGATCGAAGCTGTGCTTGCCGATGATGGCGTCCAGCGGCACGTTCGAGCGCTGGGCGCGGTGGATCGGGGCCAGGGGGATTGATGCGTCTGATCCGCGCCTCGACGTGACGCAGGTCGTCCTCGGACACCAGGTCGGTCTTGTTGAGCACGATCTGGTCCGCGAAGGCGATCTGCTCGACGGCCTCGCGGCTGTCGCCCAGCCGCAGCAGGATGTGCTTGGCGTCGACCACGGCGGTGACCGAATCCAGATAGGTGCGAGCCTTGACGTCGTCATCGACGAAGAAGGTCTGGGCCACCGGGCCGGGATCGGCCAGGCCGGTGGTTTCGACGATGATGGCGTCGAAACCACCCTTGCGCTTCATCAAGCCAGACAGCACCCGGATCAGGTCGCCGCGCACCGTGCAGCAGACGCAGCCGTTGTTCATCTCGAACACTTCCTCGTCGGCCCCAACCACCAGGTCGTTGTCGATGCCGATCTCGCCGAACTCGTTGACGATGACGGCGTAGCGCTTGCCGTGCGCCTCGGTGAGGATGCGGTTGAGCAGGGTGGTCTTGCCGGCGCCGAGATAGCCGGTCAGCACGGTGACGGGGATCTTGCCGGGAGCGGGAGAGGTCTGGGTCATGGACGCTATTTAGGGGCTCTGAAGGGCGGGCGAAAGCCGTCCCGCCACCAGGGTCAGGTCTTGAAGAACGCGACCGCCAGACCAATGACGATCAGGGCCACGCCGAGGATGGTTTCCTCGTAGCGCTCCACCCAGTCCAGGCCCAGGCGATTGAAGCCGGCCAGGCTCAGGCCGGTGAACAGCAGCATGCCCGCGGAGGTCGCCGCCAGCAGCACCAGGCTGAGCGCGACAAAGGCCGGCCAACCATGCTCCATGCCAGCCAGGTAATAGGGCAGGAAGGCTTCGCAGGGCGAGAGGGTCAGCAGGACCACCAGGGCGGTGATCGCCGCCCTGTCGGAGGTGTAGCGACGTTGGCTGACCTCGGGCATCTTGTGATTGTGGCGTCCGCGCCAGAGATAGAAGACGCCGACCGCGGCCATCAGCCCGCCGACGATCCAATGGAAGAAGCCGCCCAGGTGCGGCTGAAGGGCCAGCCCGGCGATCACCAGCGCCAGGCCCAGCAGCATGGTCAGGCCCACATGGCCCAGACCCGCCAGCAGGGTCACCGCCAGGGTCCGCCGGGTCGACCACCTCTGGGCCCGCCCTACCAGCACAAACGGCAGCCAGTGTGTCGGCAAGGCCGCGTGCAGGAACGCCACGGCGAAGCCTGTCACGGCGATGGAGGTGAAGAAGGTTGAGGTCACGGCTTGGGCTATAACCTGTTACAAAGTAACATTCCACCCCTGATGACATCCCGCGACAACCTGTCGGTTCGCGTCCTGGAAAGTGTCTCAGGCCGTTGACTTGCAGGTCGTCGCCTGTATAAGTCCGCCCCCTCGCCCGCCGGGTTTCCTTGCGGGCGTTCCCTATTTTGCGAACGCACGTTTCTTAAGGCGCTAACCTATGTACGCGGTGATCAAAACCGGCGGCAAGCAGTACCGGGTCCAAGCCGGCGACCTGCTGGTGGTCGAAAAGCTCGACGGTGAACCTGGCGCTGAAGTCGCCTTTGGCGAAGTCCTGATGCTGGGCGAAGGCGAGACCGTCACGGTCGGCGCCCCGCTCGTCGAAGGGGCCGTCGTGACCGGCGCCCTCCTCGAAACCCGCAAGGGTGAGAAGGTGAAGATCTTCAAGAAGATCCGTCGCCAAGGCTATCGCCGCACCCGCGGCCATCGCCAGACCGAAAGCGTCGTCCGCGTGACCTCGGTCGCCGGTGGCGGCAAGGAAATCAAGTGGGACGGCGTCATCGACCTGACCCCAAGGTGATCCTCAACGCCCGCGCCCGCGGCCTGGGTGACGCCGCCGTTCCGGCGACGATCCCGAGCATGCCGGTTAAGGCCGACGCCGAAACCGCCGCTCCGAAGAAGAAGGCTGCGCCTAAGAAGGCCGCCGCCGACGCCCCGGAAGCCGAAGCCTGAAACCCTCGCGGGTTTCGCACTGACAACTGATCCAGGTCCGACAGGAAACCGGGTCAAGGAACGAGGAGGCCATCATGGCTCACAAGAAATCTGGCGGCTCGTCCAGCAACGGCCGCGATTCAGACGGCCGTCGCCTTGGCGTGAAGAAGTTCGGCGGCGAGAAAGTTCTCGCCGGCAACATCATCATCCGTCAACGCGGCACCAAGTTCTTCCCGGGTTCGGGCGTCGGCATCGGCAAGGATCATACCCTGTTCGCGCTGATCGAAGGCGCGGTGAACTTTGTCACCAAGCGCAACAACCGCACCTACGTAAACGTCGCTCCCAAGGCCCAGGCCGCCGAGTAGCACGCACCTCGTAGGCTCCGGGTCGCGCTTCTCAAAGAAGTAGACGATCCGGACATGACGAACCTCAAGCGGGGAGTCCGGACGCCGGGCTCCCCGCTTTTGTTTTGTCCGCGCCCCTTTCGCCCACGCTGAGGCAAGGAGCGTCACGGTCCCCAGGCAAGAAGGGATCGGAAATCGGGAGGCGCGCCATGTGCGTGATCGAGAAAAGTCCCATCATCGAGACGCGGCGTCTGACGTTGCGCGCGCCGGTCACGACCGACGTCGCGCCCCTGGCGACCCTTTGCGACAATCACGCCATCGCCAAGATGACCACCCGCATGCCGTGGCCCTATCGACCGGCCGACGCCGAGGGTTTCGTGGCGCGCTGCCAGTCGCTGGACTGGGTCCGCAACGCCACCTTCGCGATCGAGCTGGAGGACGAGGGCCTGGTGGGGGTGCTGGGCTTCTTCACGCCCGAGACCGGCCCGCTGGAGGTCGGTTACTGGATCGGCCAGCCCTATTGGGGACGCGGCCTGGCGACCGAGGCCCTGCAGGGGGCCTTGGCCTGGGCGCGCGGCGACTGGCGCAAGCGCCTGATCGTGGCCGGCCATTTCGCTGACAATCCCGCCTCGGGCCAGGTGCTGATCAAGGCCGGGTTTCTCTATACCGGCGTCGTCGAGCCCAAGCACTCCTTGGCGCGCGGCCAGACCGTGGACACCCGGATGATGGTCTGGCTGGCCTGAGGCGCCCAATCGTCGTGAGTTTAGAGCGCCTCTAGGCGGCCCGGTGGGTGGCGACGACCTTCTGGGCCCCTTCGCGGAAGCGCTTCTCGGCGGTCAGGATCCGTTCGCTCAGGGCGTCCAGATCGCTGAGCAGCGAATAGGTGGCGTAGATGGGGATCTCCATGATCGCCACCTGGGCCCGCGGCATGAACTCGCAGTACTTCTTCCAGGCCACATGGCCGTCGCGGGCGTTCATCGCCCGCTGGCCGAGCGGATTCCACAGGTCCAGCGCCTGCAGCTGGTCACGGCATTCCTTCATCACCGGCAGGGCGATGTAGAGGAACAGGAAGGTCGGGGTGGCGGCGCGGCTGAACTGCGGCTGCACCTGCATGTGCCAGACGCGGTAGGCCTCGAAGAAGCCGGCCTTGCGGGCCGGATCCGGCGGCAGCCAGCTGGCCTCCTGGTTGATCAGCTCGGCGGCCGAGGAGGCGCGCTTGGCCAGGTCGTCGGCGGTGCGACCGCCGGCCAGGGTCTTGGACAGGGCGCCGACCGGGATGGCCAGCCGCTTGGCGACGTCGGAATAGCTGACCTGCTGGCCGCCCATCGGGGTCCACTGCCCGAAGTTCGGCGCATTGGGAGCCTTGGCCCGCTTCATGGCCGCCGCCTCGTGCAGCAGCTTTTGTTCTTCGCGTTTCTTCTCGGCCTCGAGGCGATCGAACTCCGCCTCGTGCACCGCCTGCTCTTCCGGCGTCATCCAGCGGGCCCGGCCCGGGCCATAGGTGCGCTCGGTCCGATTGGTCAGCACCAACAGGTGCTGATCGCTGGGGCGCGGCCCAATGTCGCTGAGGAAGGCCCGGAAATCACGCCAGGTGCCGGTCACCCCGGTGCCGCGGCTCATCAGGATGTTGCGGTGGATCGACGCCTCGCCCGCGTATTTGCGGCACAGCGTCTGAAGCGTCAGATCGACCAGATCCTTCGCCCATTCGCCCCTGACGTCTTCAATCGTCGCCAACGCCAGCCTCCCTGCGGTTCGTGATCCCTTCGGGACCAGGATTTTATTCCAGCGCTCAGGATGCGGGCTCGAGTTTAACAATTTGTCACACAAGGCCCGATCGGGCCGCCAAGCCGCTGGAAACCTTGGAGATAACACCCCACTTCCTGGCCAAGGGCGTGTTTCACGCTCGACGCCAAAGCCCGCATGGGACAAAAGACGCAGATGAAATTCCTGGACCAGTGCAAAATCTTCATCCGCTCCGGCAACGGCGGCGGCGGCGCGGTCTCGTTCCGGCGTGAGAAGTATATCGAATACGGCGGACCGGACGGCGGCGACGGCGGCCGCGGCGGCGACATCTGGATCGAGGCCGTCGACGGACTCAACACCCTGATCGACTACCGCTACCAGCAGCACTTCAAGGCCGGCACCGGCACCCACGGCATGGGCCGCCAGCGCCACGGCGCGGCCGGTGACGACATCCTGCTCAAGGTCCCGGTCGGCACCCAGGTGCTGGAGGAGGACAAGGAGACCCTGATCGCCGACCTCGACACGGCCGGCATGCGGGTGCGCCTGGCCAAGGGCGGCAACGGCGGCTGGGGCAACCTGCACTTCAAGGGCCCGATCAACCAGGCCCCCAAATACGCCAATCCCGGTCAGGACGGCGAAGAGCTGTGGCTGTGGCTGCGGCTGAAACTGATCGCCGACGTCGGGCTGGTCGGTCTGCCCAATGCCGGCAAGTCGACCTTCCTGGCCGCCGCTAGCGCCGCCAAGCCGAAGATCGCCGACTATCCCTTCACCACCCTGACCCCCAATCTCGGCATGGTCGACCTGTCGACCAGCGAGCGCTTCGTGATGGCCGACATTCCCGGCCTGATCGAGGGCGCCTCCGAGGGCGCGGGCCTGGGCACACGCTTCCTGGGCCATGTCGAGCGCTCGGCGGTGCTGATCCACCTGGTCGACGGCACCCAGGACAATATCGCCGAGGCCTGGACCACCATCCGCGGCGAGCTCGAGGCCTATGGCGACGAGCTGGCCGACAAGTCCGAGATCCTGGCCCTCAACAAGGTCGACGCCCTCGATCCCGAGACCCGCGCCGCCAAGCTGGCCGAGCTGGAAGCCGTGTCCGGCATCAAGCCGATGGCCGTCTCGGGCGTCTCGGGCGAAGGGGTCACCGAGCTGCTGCGCGCCGCCTTCAAGCAGGTGCGCCTGCGCCGGGGCGACGCCATCGAGGAGATCGAGGAAGAGGAAGATCACGTGGCGGAGACCCCCGGGGGCTGGAACCCGTGATTCCGCCGCCCTTGGGACAAGGCCCCCGGGGCCCCCGGGGGCCGCTGGCCGGGGCCCGGCGGATCGTGGTCAAGGTCGGCTCGGCCCTGCTGGTCGATGACCAGACCGGGGCCGCCGACCATGCCTGGCTGAAGGCCTTCTGCGCCGACGCCGCCGCCCTGCGCCAGGGCGGAACCCAGCTGGTCGTCGTCTCGTCCGGGGCCGTGGCCCTGGGCCGCCGGCGCCTGGGCCTGAGCCCTGACAAGATGGGGGGCCGCAAGTCCCTGACCCTGCCGGAAAAGCAGGCCGCCGCCGCCGCCGGCCAGAGCCTGCTGATGCGGGCCTGGGAAGAGGCGCTGGAGCCGCACGGCCTGACCACCGCCCAGATCCTGCTGACCCGCGACGACACCGAGGTCCGCCGCCGCTGGCTCAACGCCCGGGCCACGGCCGAGACCCTGCTGACCCTGGGCGTGGTGCCGGTGGTCAATGAGAACGACACCGTGGTCACCGAGGAAATCCGCTACGGCGACAATGACCGCCTGGCCGCCCGGGTGGCCCAGATGGTCGGGGCCGACCTGCTGGTGCTGCTGTCCGACATTGACGGCCTCTACACCGCCGACCCGCGCCGCGATCCGACCGCCCGCCACATTCCCCTGGTCACCGACATCACCGCCGAGATCGCCGGCATGGCCGAGGGCGCCAACGCCGCCACCGGGGTCGGCACCGGCGGCATGGCCACCAAGATCGCCGCCGCCCGCATCGCCCGGGCCGCCGGCTGCGCCACCCTGATCACCCTGGGGTCGCGCCCCCATCCCCTGGCCGCCATCGCCGCCGGCGAGCCGTCCACCCTGATCGAGGCCGGGGCCAGCCCGGCCGCCGCCTACAAGGCCTGGATCGCCGGCTCCCTGGCCCCGCAGGGCTGGCTGACCATCGACGCCGGGGCCGCCGCCGCCCTGCTCAAGGGCAAGAGCCTGCTCAGCGCCGGGGTCCGCGCCGTCGAGGGCCCGTTCGACAAGGGCGACGCGGTGCGGGTCCGCGACGAGACCGGTCGCGAGATCGCCCGCGGCCTGGTCCGCTATGACAGCGCCGACGCCCACAAGATCGCCGGCCTGCGCTCCGACGCCATCGAGGCCGAGCTCGGCTACAGCGAAGGCCCGATGATCCACGCCGACGACCTCGCGGTGGGTTAGGGGTTTCAAGCGGAAAGCCTTTCTCAAGCCCCTCCCCGCAAGGGGTAGGGGGTTCCGGCAGACACAGGTTTCCTGCCTCACGCCTGAAGCTGTGAGGGCAAGCGGAAAGGGTCGCGGAGCGCCGGACGAGGTCCGGAGAACTTTGAGAATGATACCGTTTCGACACCGTCCGACGCGCCGCGCGACCGTCTCGATCATCAGCCTTCCGGCGGGCGGCGCTGTTGACGCCTTACCGGAAGCCGCGTCCGCCGGTTTCCCGGCCTGGCGGCGGACGAAGCACGAGGGCCCAAGGCTCAAATCACCCGTGTTTGCCTTCGTCCCAGGCCGATGGCGGGCGGGCTTCCGCAGCGACGGAAGGCCCCGGACGCGATCGGGTATCCGCCCCGACCCCAGTCCCGCTCGATCACCCCCCGCCGCCGCACCGGTCGCTGGCCATGCGCCCTTTCCACCGCGACGAGGTGGGATGAGCTTACGGGCGGTTTGAGCGCCTACGGGATGTGGGGCTGACAATTTCGCAGGGGCGT
>NZ_PEGG01000068.1 GCF_002737765.1 Caulobacter sp. B11
CAGGTCGGCCTCGGCGGCCCAGGCCCGGGCTCGCCGGACCCCTTCGGCCTCGATGCTGTCCTCGGTGACGCGCAGACCGGCGGTGTCGGCGACCAACACCTTGTAGCCGCCAAGCACCAGCGGAACCTCGATGATGTCGCGGGTTGTGCCGGGGGTGGCGGTGACGATGGCGGCGTCACGCTCCGCGAGGCCGTTGAGCAAGGTGCTCTTGCCGGCGTTGGGCGCGCCGACGAGGGCGATGCGATAGCCTTCACGGACCTTGCGACCCCGAACGGCGTCGGCCAGGGCCTCATCGATCTCGCTCAGCAGCGCCCGCAGACCCGGACGGGCGCGCTCGGCGACATCCTCCGGCAATTCCTCGTCCGGGAAGTCGACCGCGGCCTCCAGCATGGCCAGGGCGTGGATCAGCAGGTCGCGCCAGCGGTCATAGCGTTGACCCAGGGCCCCGCCTAACTGGCCCAGCGCCTGCCGTCTCTGGGCGTCGGTCTCGGCGTCGATGAGGTCGGCGACGCCTTCGGCCTGGGCCAGGTCGAGCTTGCCGTTCTCGAAGGCCCGCCGGGTGAACTCGCCAGGCTCGGCCATACGCAGCCCCTGGGCCGCCAGGGCCTCCAGGACCGCCGCCACGACGGCGCGACCGCCGTGCACGTGAAACTCGGCGGAGTCCTCGCCGGTATAGCTGGCCGGGGCCTCGAACCACAGGACCAGGGCCTCGTCCAGATCCGCCCCGCCATGGCGCAGCCGGCGCAGGACCGCCTGGCGCGGCCGCGGCACGCGTCCGGCCAGGGCCAGGACCGCCTGGCGGCTACCGGGCCCCGAGACCCGGATCACCGCCACCGCCGCCCGCCCCGCTCCGGTCGCCGGCGCGTAGATCGTCTCGTTCATTCGCGCTTGCCGCTCACGGCGGCACCGGCCGCTGCGGTCATCAGCTTGCGGAAGCTGTCCTGCGCCCCGGTGCCGAACGCCATCCAGTTCTTCATCAGTTCATCCGGCGCCAGCATGGCCATGTTGGCGTCCATCCGGGCCTGCATCTCCTTCACCAGGTGGTCATTGAGGCCGCTGACATCGGGCAGGCCGAGAAAGGCCCGCGCCTCCACCGGTGAACAATCAATCTCGACGGTCATCTTCATGGTTTTGGTTCCCTTGGGTCAGGCCACGAATTTGTTATGCGCCAGAGCGCGCCGTGCAGGTTAGAGCGCTTTGGTCGAATCTCCCATCGACCTGCGCATCACGGAGAAGCCCCATGAGCGAGACCCTCTCGATCACCACCCCCGACGGCGCGTTCAGCGCCTATGTGGCGCGCCCGGCGGCGGCCTCGGCCCCCGCCGTCGTCGTCATCCAGGAGATCTTCGGGGTCAATAGGGTGATGCGCGACATCTGCGACGGCCTGGCCGCCCAGGGTTTCCTGGCCATTTGCCCCGACCTGTTCTGGCGCATCGAGCCGGGCATCGACATCACCGACAAGAGCGAAGCCGAATGGAAGCGGGCCTTCGAGCTCTATAACGCCTTTGACGTCGACGCCGGGGTCAGCGACATCGCCGCCACCATCGCCGCCGCCCGGACCCTGCCCGGCGCCTCCGGCAAGGTCGGCGCCGTCGGCTATTGCCTGGGCGGCCTGCTGGCCTTCCTGACCGCGACCCGCACCGACGCGGACGCCAGCGTCAGCTATTACGGCATCGGCATCGAGAAGCACCTGGCCGAGACGGAGAAGCTGGCCCGCCCGCTGCTGTTGCACGTGGCCGAGCTGGACCAGTTCGTGCCGCCGGAAGCCCGCAAGATGATCCTCGACGGCCTCAAGGACCACCCGCAGATCGAGATCCATACCTATGCCGGCCGCGACCATGCCTTCGCCCGGGAAGGCGGCGAGCACTACGACGCCGCCGACGCGGCCAAGGCCAACGGCCGCAGCCTGACCTTCTTCAAGACCCATCTGGCCTAGACCCATGCTCGCCATTCAAGCGGTCGCGGCCGGCGGCCCCGAGGTCCTGCAGGTCGTCGAGATCCCGACGCCGCAACCGCGTCCCGGCCAAGTGCTGGTTCGTCATGCGGCCGTCGGCCTCAACTTCATCGACACCTACCATCGCAGCGGGCTCTATCCGCTGAAGATGCCGGCGGTGCTCGGCCTCGAAGCCGCGGGCGTCGTGGAGGCGGTCGGCGAGGGGGTGACGCGTTTGGCCGTCGGTGACCGCGTCGCCTATAACGGCACGCTCGGGGCCTATGCCGAGGCCGCCGTGGTTCCGGCCGATCGCGCCGTCAAGGTTCCCGACGGGGTCAGCCTGGAAACCGCCGCCGCCGCCCTGCTCAAGGGCATGACGGCCGAGTTCCTGCTGCGGCGTTGCCACCGGGTTGAGCCCGGCCAGACGATCCTGGTCCACGCCGCCGCCGGCGGGGTCGGCTCGATCCTGGTGCAATGGGGCAAGGCCCTCGGGGCCACGGTGATCGCCACCGTGGGCTCAGAGGCCAAGGCCGAGGCGGCGCGGGCTCACGGCGCCGATCACGTGATCCTGTACGACCATGAAGACGTCGCCGAACGGGTCGCCCAGATCACCCACGGCGCCGGGGTGGCGGTCGTCTATGACGGGGTCGGCAAGGACACCTTCGAGGCCAGCCTCAAGAGCCTGGCGCCGCGCGGCGTGCTGGCGACCTTCGGCAACGCCTCAGGGCCGGCGCCGCCGATCGCCCCCCTGGCCCTGTCGGCCAAGTCGCTGTTCCTGACCCGGCCGCGCCTGTTCGACTATATCGCCACCACCGAGGAGCTCGACGCCAGCGCCGAGGCGCTGTTCGCGGTCCTGGCCTCAGGCGCGGTGAAGATCGACATCGGCCAGACCTTCCCTCTGGCTCAGGCCCGCGCCGCTCATGAAGCGCTTGAGGGCCGGCGCACCACCGGCGCGACCTTGCTGGCGCCGTAGACCGCGATCCTCCCCCTGGAGGGGGAGGAGGCCGAAGGCCGGAGGGGGACGACTGCACAGCGCCAGCCGACTGCCCCTCCGTCGGCTACGCCGACACCTCCCCCGTCAGGGGGAGGATCGATGGACAACAAAAAAGGCGCCGGAGCGATCGCTCCGGCGCCTTCGTTGTTTCACGTGAAACCCTGACCTTAGGTGTTCATCGACTGGAAGAAGTCGCCATTGGTCTTGGACTGGCGAAGCTTCTCGAGCAGGAATTCGATGGCGTCGGAGGCGCCCATCGGGTTGAGGATCCGGCGCAGGACATAGGTCTTGGTCAGCTGGTCCTTCGGGGTGATCAGCTCTTCCTTGCGGGTGCCGGACTTCAGCACGTCGATGGCCGGGAAGATGCGCTTGTCGGCGACCTTGCGGTCGAGGACGATTTCCGAGTTACCGGTGCCCTTGAACTCTTCGAAGATCACTTCATCCATGCGGCTGCCGGTATCGATCAGCGCGTGGCGATGATGGTGCAGGCTGCGCTCCTCGACATTCCGCGCGCGCCGAAGAAGCGCTGGGGCGCTGCAGGGCGTTGGCGTCGACGCGCCGGTCAGCACCTTGCCCGAGGACGGGGACGGTGGTGTTGTAGGCACGGCCCAGACGGGTGACCGAGTCCAGCAGGATGACGACGTCGCGCTTGTGCTCGACCAGGCGCTTGGCCTTTTCGATGACCATCTCGGCACCTGGACGTGACGGGTCGCCGGTTCGTCGAAGGTCGAGGCGATGACCTCGCCCTTCACCGTGCGCTGCATGTCGGTGACTTCTTCCGGACGCTCGTCGATCAGCAGGACGATCAGGTAGCACTCGGGGTGGTTGGTCTCGATCGACTTGGCGATGTTCTGCAGCATCACGTCTTGCGACCGCGGCGGGGCGACGATCAGGCAGCGCTGGCCTTTGCGAGCGGGCGACGATGTCGATCACCCGCCGAGCGATCCTTCACGGTCGGATCGGGGCAGTTCATGTTCAGGCGCTCTTCGGATAGAGCGGCGTCAGGTTGTCGAAGTGGATCTTGTGCTTGACGTTGTCGGGGCTCGGAATTGATCTTGCCCACGCCGGTCAGGGCGAAATAGCGCTCGCCCTCGCGCGGAGCGCGGATGGCGCCCTCGATGGTGTCGCCGGTGCGCAGACGAACTTGCGGATCTGTGAAGGGAACACATAGATATCGTCCGGGCCGGAAGATAATTGGCTTCCGGCGAGCGCAGGAAGCCGAAGCCGTCCTGCAGCACTTCCATGGTGCCCGACCGGAGATCTCCACGCCTTCCTCGGCTAGGGTCTTGAGGATTTGAGGATCGCGAACATCATGTCCCTGCTTGCGCATGGAATTGGCGTTGGAATTGGCGTTCTCGGGACTCTCGGCGAAGGCCAGCAGGTGCCGGGGTCTTTTCCTTCAGCTCCTGCAGTCCTGCAGCGACATCGCCTTGAGGCCCATGGCCGCGACGGTGGCGCTGATCTCGGAGGGTTCGTCGTCGCCGCCATCGGAGTCCGCGTCGGTGGCGGCCTCAGGTGGTGTCGATGGACGCCTCGACGGCGGAGTCCATGTCGGCGTTGGATTCGGTTTCGTTGTGTTCGGTCATGTTCGACTCAAGCGACGCGCCCAGTCCGCGACGCCGCGACCTGGCCCTGGGGTTCTGTATCTGACATCGACCAGATCTGGCCGACGGGTCACGCCATTGACGACGGCGCGGATCGTTCTGGGGGACGGAGCCTTGGGCGCATCAGGACGAGCGCCACTCCGTGGAGACGAAACATGGGGGCTGACCCCCACGTCTGATCGCGATGGGAACCACATGCGCCACGCCGGGTCAAGCAAAGCCCGACGATCGGCGTCTCAGCCCAGTTGGTCGAGGAACTTGGTGGTCACCGACAGCACGATGATGATGGTCGCCACGAAGGGCAGCTCGTTGGTCATCCGCCAGTATTTCTCGCTGCGAGTATTGGTCCCGGCGGCGAAGCGGCGGCGAGCCTTGGACAGCAAGCCGTGCCAGGCGAACAGGAACATCAGCGTCGCCAGCTTGGTCAGCATCCAGGGCTTGAGCAGGAAGTCCCAGCCGCGGATTTGGCTGTCAGCCAGGATCAACAGCAGGCCAAACCCCAGGGCCAGGAACATCGCCGGATTGATGATGATCCGCAGGGTCCGCTCTTCGGCGTGCTTGAACAGCGCGTCCATGTCGGAGCCCGCCTCGGCGCGCATGTGATAGACGAACAGCCGCGGCAGGATCAGCATGCCGGCGATCCAGGCGATCACCGAAATGATGTGCAGACCGCGGATCAGGTTGAAGTGGGCGACGAGAAAGTCGGTCACACCTGAGCTCCCGTTCGGTTGGGACACTGGGTGCGATCCCCGCCGCACCGCCAGGCGCAGCCGACGGCGACCGGGGTCGGGGTCTCCAGCATGGCCGCGAGACGACGGCCGACCCATCGATGAAGCCGGGCGCCACGCCCAGGGCCGGAACCCGGACATAGGCCGGGCAACCGGCCTCCACCGCCAGTTCGCGATATTCGTGGTCCAGTTCGACCAGGGTCTCGATGTGCTCGGAGACAAAGGCGATCGGCACGACGACCAGGGCCAGGCCCTGCTCGCTGGCCAGCCGGATTTCATCATCCGTCGAGGGGCCGATCCATTTCAGCGGCCCGACCCGGCTCTGATAGGTCACCCGCCAGTCCCAGCCCTCGCCCAGGCGCGCCGCCACCGCCGCGGCCGTGGCCTCGATCTGGGTCTGATAGGGATCGCCCGCCTCGATGATCTTTTCCGGCAGACCGTGGCCGAAAACAGCAGCCGCGCCGGACCGGGTCGACCGGCGCCTCATAGGCGGCCTTGATCCCCTCGGCATGGGCCGTGATCAGGCTGTCATCGGTCGGATAGCAGCACAGGGCCGAAACGCGGCCAGGACCCTTGTAGGCCTTCTTCCAGGCGCGAACGACGAGCCCGTGGTCGTGGTCGAGAACTGCGGATAGAGCGGCAGCAGCAGCACCTCGTCCGGTGCAAAGGCGGCCACCGCCTTGGCGGTCTCCGAGGTCAGCGGATGCCAGTAGCGCATGGCGATAAAGCAGCGGGTCTCCAGCTCGGGAAGCCGACGTCCAGATCGCCTGCAGGGCCTTGGCCTGTTTCTCGGTCTCGGGCAGCAGGGGAGAACCGCCGCCCATGATCGCGTAATTGGCCGGGCTGACTTGGCGAGTGGTCGAGATCAGGGCCGCCAGGGCGTAGCGGATCGGCGCCGGGGCGCCGATGATCGCCTTGTCCCGGAACAGATTGAACAGAAACGGCCGAACGGCCTTGGGC
>NZ_PEGG01000069.1 GCF_002737765.1 Caulobacter sp. B11
ACGGGGATTGTCGCCGTGACCGACGCCGAGGTGGCCGAGGCCATGCGCTACGCCTTCTCGATGCTCAAACTGGTGGTCGAGCCCGGCGGCTGCGTGGCCCTGGCCGCCGCCCTGGCCGGCAAGATCGACGTGCGCGACAAGACCTCGGCCGTCGTGCTGTCGGGCGGAAATGTCGATCCGGCCTTGTATGCCCGGGTGTTGGCGGGCGAAATCTTAGCGACAGCCGCGGGATGACGGCGAGGGGATCGCAGAACCATGACATTTCCAGGCGCGGAAGCCTTGCCCCAGACCCCTCTCCTGGTCGTCGACCGCGCGGCCCTGACCCGAAATCTCGACCGGATGCAGGCGCTCTGCGACGCCGCCGGCGTGCGACTCCGGGCCCATGGCAAGATGCACAAGTGCGTCGCCCTGGGCCGCCTTCAGGTCGAACGCGGCGCCGTGGGCCTGTGCGCCCAAACGGTAGGCGAGGCCGAGGCCTTCGCGGCCGGCGGCATAGCCGACATCCTGGTCACCGCCCCGCCGCCGCCGTGGGGCGCCGCGCGGCTGGCCGCCCTGGCCAAGTCCGGCGCCCGGATCGGGGTGACCGCCGACGACGCCGGCCAGATCGACCGCCTGTCCGACGCCGCCGTCGCGGCCGGGACGACCCTGGACCTGGTCGTCGACCTCGACCTGGGCACTCACCGCACCGGCGCCTATCCGGCCGACGCCCTGGCCCTGGCCCGCGCCGCCGATGCCGCGCCGGGCCTGCGCTTCGCCGGTCTCCAGGCCTATCTGGGCCACCTTCAGCACCTGTCTGACCTAGACCTGCGGCGCAGCGCCGACGAGGCGGCCTTCGCCGTGCTCCAGGCCCTGGTCGCCGAGCTGACCGCCGCCGGCCTGCCGCCCGGGGTCATCACCGGCGGCGGCACCGGCACCCACGCCTTCGACCTGGCCTCCGGCGTGTTCACCGAACTGCAGGCCGGCTCCTACCTGTTGATGGACGTCGAGTACGAGGATTGCGGCCCGCCCGGCGGCGGCGCCTGGCCGTTCGAGGCGGCGCTGATGGTGGCCACCACCGTGGTCTCGGCCCGCCACAAGAGCCACGTCGTCGTCGACGCCGGCTTCAAGGGCATGTCGATGGACGGACCGCCGGCCCAGGTGATGGCCGGCGCGGCGCCGGGATCGCTCTGGCGGCCGATGGGCGACGAGCACGGCATGATCGCCCATCCGGCCCTGATCGACGTGCTCAAGGCCGGCGGTCGCGAGCCCCTGGGCTTCGACCGGGCCGTCAGCGCCGCCGACGCCGATCCGGCGCGGGCCTTTCCGCCCGACGCGCCCAAGGTCGGCGACATCGTCTGGCTGCGGCCCGGCCACTGCGATCCGACCATCAATCTCTATGACGCCCTTCACGTCTGGGACGGCGAAAGGCTGGAACGCTGGGCGGTGGATGCGCGGCGGGTCAGTCCGGCCTGAGGTCCGCGGGCCCCGGCGCGGGTCAGGCCATGATCGAACCGACAGGCGCTTCCCCTCGCCGATGACCCCGGCTACGGTCCGGGCTAACGAACAAAATTGCTCCAAAGAGAGACAATGATGAAACGCCTGCTGCTCGCCACCGCCCTGCTGTGCGCCCCCATGCTGGCTCACGCGACTGACGCGCCGAAGATCGACCCCGCCAGGCTGGCCGAGCACATCAAGATCTTGTCGTCCGACGCCTTCGAGGGCCGGGCCCCGGCCACGGCCGGCGAGGAAAAGACGCTCGCCTACATCATTGCCCAGATGCAGGCCGCGGGCCTGGAGCCCGGCGGCGATCTGAAGGATGGCAAGCGCGCCTGGACCCAGGACGTGCCGCTGGGCAAGTTCGAGATCAAGGGCCCGGTCAGCGCCCATATGATGGTCGGCGACAGCCACATCACCCTGAACCAGGGCGAGCAGATCTCGATCCGGGCGGCCATGACCAATGTCGATTCGGTCGCGATCCAGAACGCCCCGATCGTCTTCGCCGGCTATGGCGTCAAGGCCCCGGAGCGGAGCTGGGACGACTTCAAGGGCCTGGACGTCAAGGGCAAGATCGTCGTCGTGCTGATCAACGACCCGGACTTTGAAACGGGCTCCGGCGACTTCGGCGGCAAGGCCATGACCTATTACGGCCGCTGGACCTACAAGTTCGAGGAGGCCGCACGTCTGGGCGCCGCCGGCCTGCTGATCGTCCATGAAACCGCGCCCGCCTCCTATGGCTGGGCGACGGTCAAGAATTCCAACACCAACACGATGTTCGACATCGTCCGCAAGGAGCCGGCAAAGTCGCATCCGGCCCTGGAAGGCTGGATCCAGCGCGACACCGCCGTGGAGCTGTTCAAGGCGGCCGGCCTGGATTTCGACGCCCTGAAAAAACAGGCCCAGAGCCGCGACTTCAAGCCGGTGGAATTGAAGGGCGCGACTTTCTCGGCCGCCTATGCGGTCGATCACCAGGTCATCGTGTCCAAGAACGTGGTCGGCAGGCTGACCGGGGCCAAGCGTCCCGACGAGACGGTGGTCTTCAGCGGCCACTGGGACCATCTGGGCGTCGGCCTGCCCGACGCCAAGGGCGACACCATCTATAACGGCGCCGTCGACAACGCGACCGGCATCGCCGCCATGATCGAGATGGGCCGGCTTTTCGCCAAGGGCCCGCGCCCCGACCGCTCGCTGATCTTCCTGGCGGTGACCGCCGAGGAAAAGGGCCTGCTGGGCTCGGAATACTATGCCGCCAACCCGGTCTATCCGCTGGCCAAGACCGTGGGCGTGCTCAACACCGACGCCCTGGATCCGGCCGGCCCGGCCAAGGACTTCACCATCTCGGGCAGCGCCAAGCTGGGCCTGCTGGACGATCTGATCGCCCACGGCAAGAAGGTCGGCCGCACCTATACGCCCGACCCCGCCACCGAGGCCGGCTACTTCTATCGCTCGGACCACTTCCCCTTCGCCAAGCGCGGCGTGCCGGCCATCTCGTTCGGCTCGGGCGAGGACCTGGTCGAGGGCGGCGTCGCGGCCGGCAAGGCCTTCGCCGACGCCTATCGGACCAATGCCTACCACCAGCCCGCCGACCAGTGGAACGACAACTGGCGGCTGGACGGCATGGCCGCCGACATCAGCCTGATCCAGGGCCTGGGCCTGGACCTGGCCAATTCCACCCGCTGGCCCGAATGGGGCGAGGGCTCGGAATTCAAGGCCGTCCGCGACGCGACCATGGCGCAGCGGAAGTAGATGATGTGCTGGGCGGCTCGATCTCTCGGACCGCCCCCACTTCCGCACTCCCCGGCGAAGGCCGGGGCCCAGATCGAGCCCACCCGCGCCTGTCGAACGGCTGAGGTCTTCGGCGCGATCACTCAAGTCGCTCAGGCTGAATCTGGGCCCCGGCCTTCGCCGGGGAGAGCGGGTTTGGGGGGTCAGGGCGCTCCTGAAAAAGTCTTGAAGCTCAAACCATGACAGCCTCGGTCTTCGACCTCTTCAAGCTCGGCGTTGGTCCGTCCAGCAGCCACACCATGGGGCCGATGAGCGCCGCCGTGCTGTTCGTCGAGCGACTGCGCGGCTCAGGCGAGCTGGCCCGGGTCGTCCGGGTCGAGACCCGGCTCTACGCCTCCCTGGCCCTGACCGGTCGCGGCCACGCCACCGACCGGGCGGTGATGCTGGGCCTGATGGGCTTCGTGCCCGCCGAACTCGACCCCGACGCCGGCGAGGCGGCCCTGGCCCAGGCCCGGGCCAACCAGTGGATCAGCCTGGGGGGCGAGGTCGGGATCGGCTTCGACGAGGGGCGTGACATCGTCTGGGCCGGCCATGAGCGCCTGCCCCAGCATCCCAACGCCCTGACCTTCACCGCCTTCGACGCGACCGGCGCGGTCCGGGCCGAGCGGACCTATTTCTCGATCGGCGGCGGCTTCGTGCGCGACGAGGCCGAGATGGGCCGCAACGTCCCGCCCGAAGAGGGGCCCGAAGTCCCCTTCCCCTTCGAGTCCGGCGCCGATCTGCTGGAGCGCGCCCAGGCCGCGGGCCTGACCATCGCCGGGGTGATGGCGGCCAATGAGGCGGCCCGGATGTCGGAGGACGAGGTCTGCGCCGGCCTCGCCCGGATCTTCCACGCCATGGAGGCCTGTATCGACCGGGGCATGCGCGAGGATGGAATCCTGCCCGGCGGCCTGTCGGTCAAGCGCCGGGCCCGCCAGATCCACCAGACCATCCAGAGCCGGATGGAGAAGCAAATCAGCGACCCGCTGGCGGCAATGGACTTCGTCAATCTGTGGGCCATGGCGGTCAATGAGGAGAACGCGGCCGGCGGCCGGGTGGTCACCGCCCCGACCAATGGCGCGGCCGGCCTGATCCCCGCGGTGCTGCGCTTCTACCACCGCTTCCACAACGGCAATGCCGAGGGGGTGCGGACCTTCCTGCTGACCGCGGCCGCCATCGGCGCCCTCTACAAGCGCAACGCCTCGATCAGCGGGGCCGAGGTCGGCTGCCAGGGCGAGGTCGGCGTGGCCTGCTCGATGGCCGCCGCCGGGCTGGCGGCCGCGCTCGGCGCGACCAACGCCCAGATCGAGAACGCCGCCGAGATCGGCATGGAGCATAATCTGGGCCTGACCTGCGACCCGATCGGCGGGCTGGTGCAGATCCCCTGTATCGAACGCAACGCCATGGGGGCCATCAAGGCCATAGACGCCGCCCGCCTGGCCCTGTTGGGCGACGGCCAGCACAGCGTCTCGCTCGACAAGGTGATCGCCACCATGAAGCGCACCGGCGAGGACATGAGCGAGATCTACAAGGAAACCTCCCTGGGCGGTCTGGCCGTCGGCCTGTCGGTCAACCGGGTGGAGTGCTGAAGTCCCGACGCCTGGAGCGTTGACGTGGGACCGTCGGCCGGGCCTAGCTGGGAGCCAACTCCCGTCGGATTCCTTGTTCATGCGCCTCCTCGGCCTCGCCGCAGCCCTGTCCCTGATCGCCGCCGCCCCGGCCCTCGCCGCGCCCCAGACCTTCAGCGACCTGCTGGCCAAGCCGCGCGGCGCGGCGACCGCCCATATCGCCTATGGCGCCGAGCCGGAGCAGTTCGGCGACCTGTGGCTGCCGGAGGGACCGGGCCAGCACCCGGTCGTGGTCTTGATCCACGGCGGCTGCTGGCTGGCCGAATATCCCAGCGTCGAGCTGATGGCCTATATGGCCAAGGACCTGCAGGGGCGCGGCTATGCGGTGTGGAACCTGGCCTATCGCCGGCTGGGCGAGCCGGGCGGCGGCTATCCGGGCACCTACAATGACGTCGCCGCCGGCCTGGACCGGCTACGCGAGTTGGCGCCCGAGCACCATCTGGACCTCAAGCGGGTGGTGGTGGCCGGGCACTCGGCCGGCGGACATCTGACGACCTGGGCGGCGGGCCGCGCCCGGCTGCCCAAGGCCAGCCCGCTGCGAGTCGCCAAGCCGCTGAAGATCCGCGGCGCGGTCAGCCTGGCCGGAATCAATGACCTGGCCGCCTATCGCGCCACCGGCCCTGACGCCTGCGGCGGTCCCGGCACCATCGACCGCCTGACGGCCGGCGCCGCCCTGCCCGACTATGCCGACACCTCGCCGCCCGCCTTCCTGCCGATCAAGGTTCCGCTGGCGGTGATCTCGGGCCAGATGGACCCGATCGTGCCGCCGGCCTTCGGCGTCGATTTCGCGGCCCGGGCCAAGGCGGCGGGCGACAGGGTCGAGGAAATCACCATTCCCGAGGCCGGCCATTTCGAGTTGATCGACCCGGCCTCTGCGGCCTGGCCGCAGGTGCTGGCGGTGATCGACGCGATGGCGGGGCGGTAAGGATCGCCGCGCTCCCCGGCGACGGCCTAGGCGCCTAGGGCCGCACGATGCACCCGGTCTCGGGGCCGGCCCGACCTTCCAGCACCGCCAGATAGGTCGCCGCCATCGCATCCTGGCCCTGGGCGGTCTCGACCTTCAGCCACCGCGCCGCGTCGGCGACGAAGGCGCTCCAGGCCGCGCCGTAATTGGCCTCGAAGCCGCCGGGGCCCCAGTCCTCCTGGCGCTTCTTGACCCGGTCGGGGGCGAAGAACAGGATCGGCTTGGGTCCTGGCAGATGGCCCGCGCCGCGCTCAG
The DNA here is from genome assembly GCF_002737765.1 of Caulobacter sp. B11. GTDB lineage: Bacteria > Pseudomonadota > Alphaproteobacteria > Caulobacterales > Caulobacteraceae > Caulobacter. The sequence goes on from NZ_PEGG01000069.1 coordinate 6,088, forward strand.
CTTCCCAATGGGTGCCGCCGACCAAGCAGGAGTAGGCCAGGTCGTCGCCGAACCGGCCATGCACGGCGGCCAGCACCCCCGCATCGCCGGCGAAGTCGACGAACACCGCCGGCGTGGCGATCGGCGCCGCCGCGAAGGCCTCATAGGTGACGACCTGGTCGTAGAAGCCCAGGGCCTCGACGAAGGCGACATTGCGCGCCGAGGTCAGACCCACAACCTTGGCCCCGCCGCGCTGCTTGAGCAGGAAGGCCAGGCCGATCGCGGTCTTGGACGAGGCGCTGGACAGCACGATCGACCGCGCCCCGAACATCGCGTTCTCGTCGAGGAAATCGTCGATCAGGAAGCCGGTGATGAACAGCGGCTGCAGCAGGGCCCGCAGCGCCTCAGCCCCGTCGTCGCTCGAAACTGCCGTGTACTGATTATAGACCGCCGCCAGATGCTGGCGATGCGGCGCGGAGTCGGCGAATCCGCCCCGGGTCTTGCGCGGCAGAACGGTGAGGTGGCTGGACATCGGATAATAGCCATAGAACCGCTGCCCGACCGCGATGTCCGGATGGTTGGACGCCTCGACCGTCGCGAAACCCCAGACCGGCACCCGGCCGAAACCCTCGGCCGCCGGAAAGAAGTCCCAGTAGCGCATGGCCTCGCCGAACACGGCATAGGTGATGTTGTTGGCGGTCAGGGCGAAGCTGTCGATCGCCAGCCTCACCTCGCCCTCGGCCAGGGGCGGCAGGGTCGCGGGCTGGACTTGCGTCTGCCGCAGATCGGTCTTGGCGACCAGAAAATCCCAGGCCATGGCGGCGCTCCCTTGAGTGTTGGGGGAAGGTAACAGGCGATGGCGCGAACAAGTCAAACACTTGTTCGCGCCCCGCCCGCCGGAAGACCGGCGCTAGGCGTTCACCCAGTTCCCGTGGAAGCCGAACGGCGCCCGTCTCGGCAGTTTGGCGCTCGCCACCGGCCCCGCCGCCACGTCCTGGGCGTTCAGCACCACCAGTTCGCTGAAGTTCAGTTGTCCGCGATAGACCACCGCCGTCAGCCACCCCTCGCCTTCCGGCGCGTCCGGCGAGGCGGGGGTGAACACCGCCTCGGAGATCGCGTCGCCCGCCGGCACGGTCCAGTCGGTCCGCTGGCCGGTCTCAAGGTCGATATGGGCGATGATGTTGGCGCGGAAGTCGCCGGGCTTGAGGCTTTGACCGACGAACCAGCCGTGGCGATAGGGCAGGCCCGACAGCCGCTCGTCGAAACGCGGGAACTCGCCGGCGAGATCGTCGAGCGGCGTCTCGGTCACCGTCCCGGTCGTCAGGTCGATCGTCCAGCGCACCAGATAGGCCGCCGCGTTCTCGCCCCGCGTCCCGTCGGCGTTGGGGAACAGCGGCGCGGAGGCGTAACGCATCACGTCGACGATGATCGTCTCGCCCTCGTCATAGGCGTTCATGACGTGGAAGACATAGCCCTTGGGGGCCTCGATCCAGCGGAGGCTGGCCACGCCCTGATCACGGCGCATCACCGCCAGCTGGCCGCCCTTTTCCGGCTCCCAGGCGAAGGCCGGCTTGCCGGCCATGGCCCGCTGCAGGCTGCCGGTCAGGGGCAGGACCGGGATCACCACATGGTCGCGGGTGACCGCGAAATCGTGGATCATCGAGCAATAGGGGGCTTCGAAGGTCTCACGCTTCAGAAGCTTTCCGGTCGCGTCGGCCACGCCCCAGCTGACCTTGCTCGAGAGCGGCATGGGGTCGTCGGCATAGGCGAAGAACACCATCTCCCCCGTCAAGGGGCAGGTCTTGGGGTGGGCGGTGACCTTGCCGCCCAGATCGAAGCTGCCGATCGAGTCGAGCTCGGGTCCCGAGATCTGGAAGGGCGCGTGGGCTTCTTCCAGCGCCAGCAGCCGTCCGGCATGCTGGACGATATTGGTGTTGGCCACGCCGCTCTCGGCGCCCATCACCGACGGATCGGTGGTCATGGGATTGCCCCAGCTGCCAAACAGGGCCTGGCCCGCGTCGTGCTCGAGCCTCCACTTGTTGGTGCGGACCCAGCGATTGCGATAGGTGACCTTGCCCTGGCCGAGGGTGAAGGCGTGCAGCATGCCGTCGCCGACGAACCAGTGATAATTGGCGTCGCGCGGCTCGAACTGCGGGTTGGGGCCATTGCGATACAGCGTGCCCGACAGGCCGGCGGGCAGCTTGCCCTCCACCGGCAGCTCAAAGTCGTCTTCGCTGCGCAAGGGCGCGAAATTGCCGCTCAGAAAAGGATTGATGCGAACCTCGCCCGTCCATGGCCGTTCCTCACCTGGCGCCTGTCGAAAGGCTTATTGTTTACGTCGTAAATT
>NZ_PEGG01000070.1 GCF_002737765.1 Caulobacter sp. B11
TGGCCGCCCTTCCCCCTTGATGGGGGAAGGGTTGGGGTTGGGGGCGCCTGCTGAGCGTGCTCGTGGCGCGGCGCTTGTCGTCCACCGCCGCATCACCCCCATCCCCGCCCTTCCCCCATCAAGGGGGAAGGGAGAAGACTCACTCTGCCGCCTATCCCGCCATCGTCTCGCGATAGAGCCTCAGCAACCTGGCCTCGTCGACGGTCACGGTCACCGCCTGGATCGGCTGGTCGTCCCAGGCGCTCGGACCGAACAGTTCGCCCTCCGCCTTCAGGCAGGTCTGGCCCAGGGCGATGCCCTCGGTGACGACGCGGACCGAGCCGCGACGCAGGCCGAACAGGCTGGGATCGATGACATAGGCCACGGCGGCGGCGTCGTGCACGCAGCAGCCGACCACGCCGTCGCGGTCGCCATAGAAGGCGGCATAGGGCTTGGAAATGGCGTTGAGGAAGGCCCCGGCCTCGCCGGCGCGGCCTTCCAGGTCATCCATATAGGTCGGGCTCATCACCACCTGGGTGGTGACATCCAGGCTGACGACCACCACGGGCCATGGGGCGGTGAACACCTGGTCTGCGGCCTCCGGATCGTTCCAGATATTGGCCTCTGCCACAGGTGTGACATTGCCCGGCTTGCCGGCCAGGCCGAAGGCCCCGCCCATGACCACGACCGATTTCAGCAGGCTCGCGACCTCGGGATCGGCCTGCAGCGCCAAGGCCAGATTGGTCAGCGGGCCGACGGCGCACAGCACCACCTCGCCCGGATGTTGGCGGGCCAGGTCGATGATCGCCTGGTGGGCCGGCTTGGCCTCGTGAAGGGCGGGAACCAGGCCGGTCAGCTCGACATCGCCCAGGCCGTTGACCCCGTGCACGAAGGTCGGGGAGGGGTTGCGCGGCCGCAGCAGCGGCTTGTCGGTTCCCTGATAGACCGGCGCGGCCAGGCCAAAGCGCTGCTTCAGATAGAGCGCGTTGCGGGTCGTCGTCTCGATGTCGGCGTTGCCGTAGACGGTGGTGATGGCCAGCAGGTCGAGGGCCGGGCTGGCCTCGATGAACAGCAGGGCCATGGCGTCGTCGATGCCAGGATCGGTGTCGAAGATGATCTTTGTTGTCATCTGAAGGGGTTAGCTCACTCGGCGCGGAAATGAAACAGGCTCCCGGCGTGAACCGGGAGCCTGTCCGTCATCGTGTGTTCGACAGGCGCCGCGCCCCGGAAGGCGCGGCCAGGTCGGCTTAGCGCTTGGCGCTCAGCGAGATGCCGATCACGCGCGGCTCGTTGACGAAGCCGGTGTTGTTGTCGAAGTCGATGCCGCCCTTGAGGTTGACCTCGTCGGTGATGTTGCGGGCGAACACGGCGACCTCATAGGCGCCGTCCGACTTGGCGTAGCCAAGCTTCAGACCGCCTTCGAAGGTGTCCTCGCTGAAGAACTCCTTGGTCTCGTAGAGGAAGAAGTTGGTGTGGCCCTGGCGGAACCAGTCAGTGTAGGCGAACAGTTCGCCGCCGGCGATCGGGTAGCTGTAGCGCGCCGAGAAGTTCAGCACATATTCCGGGCGTTGGGGAACGGGTTGCCGTCCACCTTGGCCGCGCCGCCGACGGTCAGCGGATCGGTCGGGGTGCACTGGCCCGAGCCGCAGACGGCGACCGCCAGGCTGCTGTCCTTGATCTCGGTGTGAGCGTAGCTGTAGCCGGCCGTCAGCAGCAGGTTCGGGGTCACCGCCCACTCGCCGTCGACTTCCACGCCATAGGCCTCGGCCTTGTCGGCGTTGATCAGGCGGTTGGAGTTGGCCACGCCGCCGATGGCGCTGAACTGCGGGTCTTCGACCGTATAGGTGAACACCGCGCCGTTGAGGCGCAGGGTGCGCTCAAGCAGTTCGCTCTTCACGCCGGCTTCCCAGGACAGGATGGTTTCCGACTGGGCCACCGAGGAGGGCGAGCCGAAAGCGATGTCGCGGCCCTGGATCGACGGACCGCGGAAGCCGCTGGCCACCCGGCCATAGACGCTGACGTCCGAGGACAGGTCGTAGAAGGCCGACAGGTCCCAGCTGACCTTTTCGTCGGAGACCGAGACGGCCTTGCCCGTGCCGAACGGCGACTTGGTGACCGAGAGGTCCTTTTCGTCGCTGGTGTAGCGCAGGCCGGCGGTGAGCTTGAGGTCGTCGCTGACCGCGTAAGAGCCCTGACCGAACACGGCCCACGAGGTGTTTTCGTGCTTGAGGGTCGAGGGCGGCACGAAGCCTGGGGCGGTGGTGACGAGGAAGTCGGACTGGAAGTAGTAGGCGCCGACCTGCCAGGTCACCGGCTTGTCGGTGTCGCTGGCCAGACGCAGTTCCTGGGTGACCTGGTTCAGGTCGGCGAGGCTGTCCTGGGTGTCGGAATCGAACGGGATGAAGCCGGGGCCGACGCCGCCGACGCCCCCGTCGATGTCGCCGCGGCTGTAGCCGTTGGTCGTCTCATAGGCGGTGATCGAGGTCAGGGTGACGTCGCCGAAGTCGTAGTCCATCTTCAGCGACGTGCCGTTGCCGTCATACTTCTGCGGGTTGCCGCCGCCGCCGTTGAAGGCCACCGAGTCACGGTCGAAATTGCCGTTGATGGCGTTGCTGCCCTTGGTCACGATATTGGCGCGGAACAGGGCCGAGGTGCCGTCGAACTGGCGGTTGTGGACGTTGAGCAGGGCGCTGAAGTTCTCGGTCGGGGTGAACAGCAGTTGCACCCGCGCGGCCAGCTCGTCGTAGCCGCCCAGGGCGTCCTTCACGCCAGTGAAGGTGTTGTCGATATAGTCTTCGCGGTGCTGCACGAGCAGCGAGGCGCGGGCCGACAGCTTGTCGGCGATCAGCGAGCCGCCGACGCCGCCGTCGAGGGTGTAGCTGCCATAGGTGCCGTAGGTGGCCGTGCCGGCCGCGCCGAAGGTGTGGCTCGGCTTGACGGTGTCGAACTTGACGATGCCGGCGGTGGTGTTGCGGCCAAACAGCGTGCCCTGCGGGCCGCGCAGGACTTCGACCTGGGCGACGTCATAGATCGGCGAGCTCTTCAGCACGACGTTTTCCAGCACCACGTCGTCCTGGATGATCGAGACCGGCTGCGAGGCGGCGACGTCGAAGTCGCTGTTGCCCAGGCCGCGAATGTAGAAGCGCGGGGCCACGCGGCCGTTCGAGGATTCAGCGTAGAGGCCGGGGACGCGGCTGGACAGGGCCAGAACGTCTTCGCCGCCGGCGAAGATCGCGGTCAGGCGCTCGCCCGACAGGGTGGCCACCGAGACCGGCACTTCCTGGATGTTTTCGGCGCGCTTCTGGGCCGTGACGATCACGTCGTCGAGGGTGGTGGCGTCCTGGGCGAAGGCCGGCGCGGCGACGCCGGCGGCCAGGATCAGAACGGCGAGAGCCGCGCTGCCGCGAAGGCTATCGCGCAGTTTTGCGGAGGTGGTCATGTGACAAATCCCGTTTCGCGCCGACCGACCGGCGAATCTGGGTGCAATGCACAACGCGGCGCGGGAAATCAAAAGCCTTCGTGACGCAATTCCTTCAGCAAGGTGAAGATTTGCCGACAGATGTCACTATTTCAACACTTCGGATCAAAGCTGCCTTGAAATTCGTCAGAAGTCATAAGTTACTTACTTGAGCTGTCATTGGGCGGGCTGGGACGCCTATCTGGCAACGCGTTGATCGAGGCCTTCCGCCAATAGCGAGACATGGGCCGACGCGACCTTCCAGCCCTGATCGAGCCTTATCCAGGTCTGGGTTTGTCGCCCGGTTCGATTTGCCCCCAACCGCTGGAATTCGACATTCGCTATCGCGAAATCTCGCCCAAAAGTGGTGATTTCCGTTCTCAGGCGGAGTCGCTCGGGCGACCCGCCCGCCCGCTCCAGGCGGAACGCGGCGATGGCCTCGAAGCCATAGAGGTTCTCGGCGACCCCGTAGCGAACGGTCCGGGGATCGTTCCAGAACACCTGGTCGAGAGCCTCGACATCATTGTCCATCAGGGCCGCTTCATAGGCGTCGACGGCGGCGCGCACGGCGGCCAGGGTCTCGGGATCATTGATGATCATGGCCGCTCCGTCGGGCTGTGGGCGGCCACGACTCCACGCCGCTCCAGGCGAAGGGCGGCGGCCAGGGCCAGGTCCTCGCGCCAGGCCGGGGCGATGATCTGAACGCCGATCGGCAGTTGGCCGGGGCGGTTGATCGGAGCGGCCACCACCGGCAGGCCGACATAGCTGATCGGCTGGGTGTAGGCGCCCAGGTTCTTGCGCACCGACACGGGCTGGCCGTCCATGTCCATCGTCGCCTGGCCGATCCGCGGCGCGGGGCAGACCGAGGCCGGGGCCAGCAAGACGTCAAAACGTTCAAAGGCTCGGGCCATCGCGGCGCGAAACACCGGCCGGTAGCGGCGGGCGGCGTCGGCGATTCCCTCGGGCAGCAAGGCGCCGGCCAGCAGGCGGTCGCGCACGGCCGGATCATAGTCCATGGCCCGCTCGCGCAGGGTCTCCAGATGCAGGCGTCCGCCTTCGACGGCGGTCAGGCAAAAGGCGGCCGCGCGGGCCTGTTCGGCCTCGGCGACGATGACCGGGCCCTCGGCGTCCAGGGCCTGGGCCGCCAGGTCCAGCGCGCCCAGCACCTCGGGGAAAGCCCCCTGGGCGAACCAGCCGCCCAGCACCCCGACTCGCAGAGGGGCGTCGGCCAGGGCCTCGAGGCGGTCGGACACCGGCTCGGCGGCGCGGTCGCAGATCGGGTCCAGCGGGTCGGGGCCCTGCATCAGGTCATAGGTCAGGGCCAGGTCGGCGACCGAGCGGGCGAAGGGCCCCACATGGTCCAGGCTCTCGACGAAGGGAAAGGCGCCCTGACGCGACAGCCGCCCGAGGGTCGGCTTGAGGCCAAACACCCCGCACAGGCTGGCGGGAATGCGGATCGAGCCGTTGGTGTCCGATCCCAGGCTCAGCGAAACCAGGCCCGCCGCCACCGCCGCCGCCGAACCGCCGGACGAGCCGCCGGCGATCCGGGTCGGGTCATGCGGATTGCGGGTCGGCCCGTCATGGGCGTTCTCGGTGACGAAGCCGTAGGCGAACTCGTCCATGTTCAGCGCGCCGACCAGGATGGCCCCGGCCGCGGTCAGCCTCTGGACCGGGGTGGCGTCGGCGGGAGCGGGCGCGGCGTCGCGGCGGATCTTCGAGCCGGCCAGGGTCGCCAGGCCCTCGACGTCGAACAGGTTCTTGACCGCGAAGGGCGCGCCGGCCAGCGGGCCCAGGGGGCGGCCGGCGGCGCGATCGGCGTCAAGCCTGTCGGCCTGGTCCAGGGCGCGTTCTGGCAGGACCTGGGTGAAGGCGTTGAGGTCGGCGCGCGCCGCGATGCGCGCCAGGGTCTGCTCGATGGTCGCGCGGGCGGTGGTCCGGCCAGACCGCACCGCCTCGGCCACCGCGTGGGCGCTGGCGAAGGTCATGGGGTGAACCGCTCGGCCGCGCCGGCGGGGGCGGTGTCGACGAACAGGCTGGCCTGGCGCCGCAACAGGTCGAGATTGTCGAACACCGCCGCCTGGCAGGCTTCGGGCAGGAGCAGGTCCAGCGCGGCGGCGCGGGCCATGGCCTCGGAGGGCGTCGCTGAGTCCGCCTCGGCCAGGAAGGCCCGCATGTCCGCCTCGATCGTCATCGTCGCTCCGCAAGTCAGGGAAATCTTCCTATAGCCCCGGGGCGGGGCGAGCTAGGGGCGCTCGCGCCCCTCCGCCGGACCGCCTCGGATCGCGTCAGGCGGCGCCTTGCGGCGCCCGCTTGCTGGGCGCCGGCCGCTTTAGCTGGGCCGGGCAGGGGCCGGGCCTTGGGTCATGGGGCAAACCCGCGCGCAGTGGCGGCTTGTAATAGAAGGCTTACCTCATGCTGCACCGCCTGGCCTCGACTCCCGAAACGGTCCGATTCGGGATCTTTGACGCCGCCTTCGCGCCGGTCCTGACCATCGCCTCGGGCGACAGCGTCACCTTCGCCTGCGTCTCGGGCGGCCGCGAGGTGATGCCCGATCCCGCCAGCGGCCTGACGATTCCCCCCGACCTGGCCGCGATCCACGCCGCCGAGCTGGAGCGCATCGGGCCCCATATCCTGACCGGTCCGGTCGCCATCGTCGGCGCCGAGCCCGGCGACACCCTGGAGGTGCGGATCGAGCAGGTGGAGCCAATAACGACTGGGGCTATTGCGCCGTCCGGCCGCTGGCCGGGACCCTGCCGGAAGACTTTCCCGAACGCTATGTCAGCCACATCGCCGTCGACCGGCCGGCCGCGACCTGCAAGCCGGAGTGGGGCCGACCCTGCCGCTGGCCCCGTTTTTCGGCACCATGGGCGTGGCCCCGCCGGCCCGCTATGGCCGACTGTCCAGCCGCGAGCCGCGCGAGCATGGCGGCAACATGGACAACAAGGAGCTGGGGGCCGGGGCGACCCTGTTCCTGCCGGTCTGGGTTCCCGGAGCCAATTTCTCGGTCGGTGACGGTCACGGCCGCCAGGGCGACGGCGAGGTCTGCGTCAACGCCCTGGAGATGGGACTGACCGGAACCTTCACCTTCATCCTGCACAAGGCGGCGGAGGTCGGGACCCTGACCTGGCCGCGGGCCGAGACGCCCAGCCACTACATCGTCATGGGCTTCCACGAGGATCTCGACCTGGCCATGAAACAGGCCCTGCGCGGCATGATCGACTTCATCACCGCGCGCTCGGCCCTGACCCGGGTGCAGGCCTACCAGTTCTGCTCCCTGGCCGTGGATTTTCGCGTCACCCAGACGGTCAACGGCGAGAAGGGCGTGCATGGCCTGCTGCAAAAGGGGCTGCTGTTCTAGGGCGTTCGCCGCCTGTCCGCGCGGCCATCCGCCGCGTCCTCGACGCCCGGCGACGCAACAGGTCCTAACTCCCTGTTAACCATGTCGGGCCCATTTTCCAGCCTCGTTACCAGCGCGTAGAGATGAGGCTTTTGATGAGCGGCGCCGAAGTTCTGGATGTCGGCCGCGACGCCATCTGGCTGACCTTGCAACTGTGCGCGCCGGTGCTGATCGTCGGCCTGGTGGTCGGGGTGGGCATCGGCCTGATCCAGGCCCTGACCCAGATCCAGGAAGCCACCCTGGTCTATGCGCCCAAGATCGTCGCCATCTTCATCTCCCTGCTGATCTTCCTGCCGCTGATGGGAGCCCTGATGTCGGGCTTCATGCGCCAGATCGCCGCGCGCATCGCGGGCATGTAGGGGAGGCCCGGCGGGTGGACAGCTACGCCACGGCCGCTCAGGTCTATGTGGCCGGCCTGGTGTTCGCCCGGGTCGGGGCCATGGTCATGCTGATGCCCGGCATCGGCGACCCGGTGGTGCCGCCGCGCATCCGCCTGTCCTTCGCCCTGCTGATGTCCCTGCTGCTGGCGCCCCTGGTCTATCGGTCCATCGGACCTGTCCCGACCTCGGTCGGAGCCCTGGGCGGCGCGGTGATCCATGAGGTCCTGATCGGCCTGATGATCGGCGGCGTGCTGCGGATCTTCATGGGAGCGATGACCACGGCCGGCGAGATCATCTCGCTGCAGACCACCCTGTCCTTCGCCCAGACCACCAATCCGATGGGGGCCCAGAGCAGCACGGCGGTGGCCACCTTCCTGTCGATGCTGGGCCTGACCCTGATCATGGCCACCGACCTGCATCACCTGTTCATCGGGGCGATCGTCAAGTCGTACGATATCTTCCCCTTCACCCGGGCCGTGCCGGTCAATGACGCCGCCGCCCTGGCCGTGCGCACGGTGGCCGACAGCTTCAAGCTGGGCGTGCAACTGTCGGCCCCGGTGCTGGTGTTCTCGATCGTCTTCAACCTGGCCACCGGCCTGGTCGGGCGGGTGATGCCCAGCTTCCAGATCTTCTTCGTCACCTCGCCGCTCAGCGTGATTCTGGGCCTGTCGCTGCTGGGCGTGTCGCTCGGCGGCATCGCCATGGTCTGGACGGATCGCTATCGCGACCTCCTGGCCATCTTCAACTAGAGCCGCCTCGGCATGGCTGAAGACACGGACGACGCTTCAAAGACAGAAGAACCGACAGCCAAGAAGCTGTCGGACGCCCGCGCCAAGGGCGACGTCGCCAAGAGCGCCGACATCTCGCAACTGGCCTCGCTGGCCGGGGCCTTCGGGGTGGTGGTGATCGCCGGCGGCTGGCTGACCCGCGACCTGGTCAACGCCCTGTTGCCCTTCCTGGCCCATGCCGGGACCATGGATGTCGAGGGCGCGGCGCAGAGGATCGCCCAGAAGGCGGTGTTCGCCGCCTTGCCCGCGGTGGTCATGGTGATGCTGGTCTCGGGCCTGCTCGGCGCGGCGGCCAATATCGCCCAGTCGGGCTTCATTCTCAGCGCCGACAAGATCAAGCCCGACTTCAAGAAGCTGGACCTGATCAAGGGCCTCGGCCGGATCTTCGGGCCCGACGGCCTGGTCCAGTTCGCCAAGTCGGCGGTCAAGTTCCTGGTCACCGGCCTGATCGCCTGGATCGTCATCCGGCCGCATGCGCCCGAACTGCAGAACCTAGTCGGCATGGATGTCAGCGCCATGCTGCCCCTGGCCATGAAGCTGTGCACCAGCCTGTTCTGGGCGGTGCTGATCTTCCTGATGCTGACCGCCGGTTTCGACTGGTTCTGGCAGCGCATGCGCTTCAACAAGCGCATGCGCATGACCCTTCAGGAGGTGAAGGACGAGTTCAAGCAGTCGGACGGCGACCCGCACATCAAGGGCAAGCGCCGGCAGATCCAGATGCAGCGCTCGCGCCAGCGGATGATGCAGGCTGTGCCCAAGGCCACGGTGGTGGTGATGAACCCGACCCACTACGCCGTCGCCCTGCGCTACGAGGCCGGCGACGCCGCGCCGATCTGCGTGGCCAAGGGCGTCGACGAGCTGGCCCTGAAGATCCGCGCCGTCGCCGAGGAGCACGGCGTGCATGTGCTGGAAGATCCGCCCCTGGCCCGCGCCCTCTACGCCACCGTCGAGATCGACGACCAGATCCCCGCCGAACAGTTCGAGGCCGTGGCCAAGATCATCGGCTTCGTGATGAACAACAAGAAGGCCAAGGCCCGCAGTTGGGCGGATTGAGCGGGCGAGGCCCACCTTAATCCGGCCCCAGACTCAGCGCCGATTCACCAAACGCGCCCTGACGACGCGTAAGGAGTATTCTATTCACCGAATCGATGGAGCCCTTGGGGCTTCGCAGGGCTGAAGAAGGATTTCGGTCGACCATGACCGGGACGTCCGACATCGAAGCGATCGCCGAGACGGCGACACGGCGACGCGCCGACCCATTGATTTGGGGCGCGGCGATCTTCTTTGTGCTGGCCGCCGGTTTCGCGGCCGTACCGGCCCTGCGCGCCGGTCCCGCCACCCTGGCCGGTCTGCTGCTGCTGGGCGGCGTCGCCGGCGTGGCGATCCTGGGCCTGGTGGCGATCCGCGCCTCGACCGCCCACGACAACGAGATGGACGCGACGGAGGGCTTCGTCGAGGCCCTGCCCGAACCCGCAGCCCTGACCGCCGCCGACGGCCGCATCGTGGCCGCCAACGAGGCCTGGCGTGACACGGTCGGCGAGGCGCGTCGGCTGCCCAAGGGCGGCTCTGGCCTGTTCTCGGCCCTGGTCAAGGCCCGGCGCGGCGAACGGGCCGAGGGCCTGTTGCGCATCGCCGGCGAGGATCATCCCGCCCTGGTCGCCCGCCTGCGCGGCGGTCGTTTGCTGGTGCGCCTGCCGGTCCAGCCCGAACCCCCGGTCATCGCCGCCGCCCTGGCCCCGGTCGCGGTGGTCAGCGCCCCGCCGCCGGCCCGCACCGGCAGCCTCGACGCCTTTTCCGGCGCCTCGCCGTTCGGCGCGGCCCTGCTGGAGGGGCTCGACCCGTTCAATTCCCGCATTCTCGAGGCCAATCCGGCCCTGTCGGCCATGGCCGGCCCGGCCCGCGCCGGCATGGCGTTCGGCGAACTGATCGACCCGCCCTCGCGGGCCGAGGCCGAGACCCGCCTGGCCGAGGGCAAGGCCGGTCCGTTCGAGGTGCGCCTGGCCCGCGACCCGACCCGCATCGCCCACCTCTATCTCTATCGCGCCGAAGACCGGCTGGTGGCCTATCTGATCGACGTGTCCGAGCAGAAGCAGATCGAGCTGCAACTGGCCCAGGCCCAGAAGATGCAGGCCATCGGCCAGCTGGCCGGCGGCGTGGCCCACGACTTCAACAACCTGCTGACCGCCATCCAGCTGCGGCTGGACGAGCTGCTGCACCG
>NZ_PEGG01000071.1 GCF_002737765.1 Caulobacter sp. B11
ACGATCCAGGCCGTTTCGTCTGACGCGCGGCGGACCCTCAGGCGCGCCATACCGCCCCTGAACGAAGGCGCGGCTCAACACCGCCGCGGTGCTCCATTGGGACCAGGAGGCCATTCCCAGCCTTGATCCCAGGCGGATTCGACAAGCGCGTCCTGTCCTGTCGCTGTCCTTCGGCCATCATCGCATCTGAGGCGGCCGGGGAGGCGGACAGCAAGCCCTCAGAGACGAAATAGGGCCCGCGCGCGGGAGGCGTCGCCTGTGGGGCGGGCTCGTGCGCCGCCCCTCCGCTCGCCTTGACCTGTGGGAAAACAGGAACCGCATCCGTTGCGATTTCAGTCGGCGACGCCAACATCAGGCCTCTTAACCGCCGCGTGCGGGTCAAACGAGGTTCCTCCGTGCTGCTTGAAAAGTTGAACTGGCGCTACGCCACCAAGAAGATGGATCGGCCAAGGCCGTGTCGGACGACAAGGTCGAGCGCATCGTCGAGGCCGCCCGCCTGGCCCCCACCTCCAGCGGCCTGCAGCCGTTCGAGGTCATCGTGGTGACCAATCCGCAGGTCCGCGAGAAGATCAAGGCCATCGCCTGGAACCAGAGCCCGATCACCGACGGCTCGCACCTGCTGGTCTTCGCCGCCTGGGACAATTACACGGCCGACCGCATCAACCACATGTTCGACCTGGTCAATGAACAGCGCGGCATCCGTAACGAAGGCTGGGAAAACTATCGCCAGATGCTGCTGGCCTCCTATCCGCAGCGCGATCCGCAGCTCAACTACGAACATGCCGCGCGCCAGGCCTATATCGCCTTTGGCCTCTCCCTGGCCCAGGCGGCCTTCGAAGCGGTCGACGCCACGCCGATGGAGGGCTTCGACCCCGCCTCGCTCGACGAGATCCTCGGCCTGCGGGCCCGTGGCCTGCGCTCGGTGGTCATCGCGCCGCTGGGCTACCGCCAGCCCGAGGGCGACTGGCTGGTCAATCTCAAGAAGGTCCGCCGGCCGCGCGACCAGTTCGTCACCGAAGTGAAATAGCGGTCAGGCGCGGGCGACGTCAGGCGTCGCCCGCGCCGCTTTTGGGCGTCAGTCCCCCAACCGCGTCAACAGGGTCAGGGCGCGGTCTGCCAGAGGTCCTCGGCGCTGTAGGACTCGATCCGGCCGATCGGGCGACAGCCGCGACAATGTCGGGTCGGGCGCGCAGGGCCGCCGCGCGCCGGTCGAGCATCCGGTCGTGGTCGCTCGCGAAGGGAAGGGCGGGCTTGTCCTGCAGGATCAACAGGGCCTTGCCGCGTTCCAGCGGATCCTTCAGGCGTTCGATCAGCAGGGCTGCGGCCCCATCAAGATCATCGCGGCATAGCCGAGCCCAGAAAAGGTTGGCGCGACCGTCCGCGCCGAGGGCCTCCAGCGGTTTGAGCGCGGCTTCGGCGGTCGCCATGTCACCGAGGGTGGCGGCGGCGCAGCTCCTGACAAACAGACCGACAGACTGGCCGTAGGGCGACATCTGGTCCAGGCGCACGGTGGCCACCGTGGCCAAGGCGGCCTTGGGCTTCCGCCGCTCAACTGGGCCCGCCCAGGTTCAGGGTTTGGCTGACATTGGCGCGACCACCCTCGGGCACTCGGGCCCCGACGGCCAAGGCCTCGATCGCCTCAGCGCGGCGGCCCACCAGCTTCAGGGCCGTGTTGTGCACATTGTGGGCCCAGGCCAGCGCCTCGGTGAGGTCCGTGAACGCCTTGGGATTCGTAGTGACCCGGCCAAGGGCCGCTTCGATCACCACCAAGGCCTCCGGCGCCCGGTTCAGGCGATGAGGGCCTCGGTCCGAGCGGTCTGGCCGGCCAGGAGGGCAGGGTGGGCCGGGATCAGAGCGTCAACCTGTTTGAGACGCGCCATGGCGCCGATCCTGGGCGAGAAGCGGTCGGGTCCGGCGGCGCCCAGCCGGTCAAACCGCTTGTCGGCGCGCATCGCGATCCGCTCGTCGGGGTCGGTGATCCGGCCCGCCACGGCCTGGGCCTCGGCGAGCCGGCCATTTGACAGCAGTGTCCGAGGGCGTATTCGCTCCAGAGGGCGCTCAGATCGGTGAACACATCGTCGGGCGCCAGGCCCGCCCGCTCCATGGCGTCGGTGAGGGCGAACAGCCTGGCCTGTCCATCGGGCAGGCTCCGGGCGCGATGGCGCCAATAGTAGAGCTTGCCGTCGCTGAGGGCGTCGAACTCGGTGGGAAGCGCTGAGCGAGAACCGTCAGGCTTCTTAGGGCCTCCTCGGGAGCGTCCGTCGGACCGGCGATATCCAGCCGCAAGGTCCAGTCGACGGCCACGGCGTCGGGCATTTCCGAGGCCACGACGATGGCCTCGGTCGCGGCGGACCAATCCTCGGCGTCGGCGGCCAGTCCAGCGATCATCAGGATGACGCCGTGGCGCAGCGGGGAGGCGGCCGCTTCGAAGTCCTGGCGCTTTCGCACCGTCTTCAGGACCTGCATGGCGTGCTTCAGGTCAGTGTTGTCGATATCGGCCTTGGCTTCCTGAATGGCCAGGACCAGAGCGTCGTCCGCCTTGGCGGCGACGGTGACAGCCGATGGAGACCGGATGTCGGCCTGGGCGAGCGGCGGGACGGCCAGAACAAGAAGGACCCAAGCGGCCAGAAACAATCGACGCAACATCAGTCCCCCAAGAACAAACTCAGGTTGAACCACAACACGGCGAAGCTGTGAATGGCAATGGCGCCCGATTTGACTCCCCTCTTACCTGTGTGTCATACAGTGTATGTCACACACCAAGTGGCGCACACCATGTGGCGTACATCATGCCGACCGACACCGACGTTTTTGAAACCCTGCGCCAGGAACTGCGGCGCGGAACCCTGATCCTGGCCGTGCTCGCCCAGCTCAAGGTCGAGCGCTACGGCTATGGCCTGCGTCAGGCCCTGTCCGCCGTGGGGCTGGAGATCGACGAAGGCGCGCTCTACCCGATGCTGCGGCGTCTGGAGGGCAGGGCCTGCTGACCAGCGAATGGCGCGAGGAAGACAAGCGCAAGAAGCGCTTCTACCGCCTGTCGTCCGAGGGCGAGGCCGTTCTGGCCCGCTTGTCGGTCGAGTGGCGCGCCATGAACACCACCCTTCAATCCCTGATCTAGAGGCGCGCCCAACCATGGACCTGCTCGAACACTATCTGGGCGCCGTCGCCGCCCTGCTGCCCAAGGCCCAGCGACAGGACATCGTCGCCGAACTGCGCGACCTGCTGCTCAACCGCTTCGAGGAGAAGGAGGCGGCCCTGGGCCGGCCGCTCGACAAGAAGGAACGCGAGGCGGTGCTGGTCGGGTTCGGCCATCCCCTGGCGGTGGCCGGACGCTATGGCCCGCAGCGGGTGTTGATCGGGGCCGAGCTCTATCCCTTCTACATCTTCGCGGTGAAGGCGGCCCTGGCCATCGCGGCGATCGCCGCGGCGGTCCCGCTGGCCATCCTGGCGGTCACCGGCAAGACCGACCTGACCCGCCTGCTGCCGCAGCTGGTCGGCGACTTCGTCCCCACCGCCCTGATGCTGATCGGCGCGGCCACCCTGATCGGGGGCGCGATCGAGCGGGGCTGGATCAAGCTGGGCGATCGTCATCCCTGGCGGGTCGCAGACCTGCCCAAGCTGCCCCTGGGCCGCAAATCCTATCTGGAGCGGCGCTTCGAGGCGCTGTTCGAGCTGATCTTCATGGTGCTGTTCATCCTGTGGTGGACGCGGCTGGTCGATGCGCCGTTCTCGGTGACCGGCGACATTGATGGGCTGACCCTGGCGCCGGCCGCCGTCTGGGCCTCGCTCTACTGGCCGATCCTGGTCCTGGCGGCGTTCCAGGCGACGGCGGGGCTGGTCGGGGTGGTCAAGCCCAGCTGGGTGCGGTTGCGGGCGGTGTTCGAGATCGCCGGCGGTCTGGCCGGCCTGGTGGTGGCGGCCCTGCTCTATCAGGCCGGAAGACTGGTGGTGGTGAGCCCGGACGCGGCCCCAGACGCGGCGCGCTTCCAAATGACCCTCGACGCGACCTTCCAGATCGTCCTGGTGGTGGCCGTGGCGGTCAATGTCGGCACGATCCTGGTCCAGGCCTGGCGGCTGTTCCGAGGGGGTCGCGGGCGGGCCTGAGGTCGCGAAGGGGGCGGGAAGCCCCCTTCGCTGGGCTCTATTTCGGCTTGGCGGCGGTGTCGACCACGGCCCCGACCGCGGCGCCGGCGACGGCCCCGACCGGACCGGCGACCACGGCCCCGGCGATGGCGCCGGTGGCGGCGCGCTGCTGCATGTTGTGACCGCAGGCGGACAGGGACAGGGCGACGAGAAGGGCGACAGGTGCGAAGCGAAGGGCGGTCATGATGATCTCTCTGAACAAGCCGGAACGTTGTTCAGTAACGGGCTGGGCGCCCCATGGTTCCGCTTCAGCACCACGGGCCTCTGCACTCACCGTGGGCCTCAGTAATCGCCGCAATGCGGAATCTTTGAGCTGTCCAGTTTTATCGTGAGAATCAAGGCGTTAACCATTTGATCTGAACGGTCGGCGCCCAAAATTCATGCTGCAGTGCATCAGAAGCTTGCGACTCGTTCACGGATGCGTCATAAGGCGGTCATAAGCAGGACTTCGGCCACTATCGTGAACCGGTCGAGCCTCCGCTTTCAGAGCCGCCCGAGCGTAATTTTACCGGGTCTTTGAGGGCGTTTTGTCGGGGGGCGTATCGCCCTCGCCGCGCAGGACACGAGTTTTGAACATCAAGTCGCAGACGTGCGCAGACGCGCGCGCGCTGATCGGCGCCGTATTGGTCGGATCCGTCACGGGTCTGGCGCTTGGCGGCGTCTATCTGGCGGGGGGCATGGCCCAATCCGCCGCTCAGCACGCTCAAGTGTCTCGCCTGGCCGGCGGCGCCTCGGAGGGTTTCTCCGATGTGGCGCTGCACCAGACCGCGTCTCGGATGGACGCCGGCGCCCTCGCCGTCGCCCGTCGTCATGACCCCTATACCGTCGCCGGCGGCGCCCAGCGCGACCGCCAGGCGTCCCTGTTCGCGGCCCGGCTCGAAGAGCGCCATCGCGGCGACCGAGCCCCGCTGCTGCTGCGGACCAGCTTCGGCGGTCCGTTCAATCCGGCCGTCGCGCCGTTCCGCCTGACCAACGCCCTGGAAAGCTCGCGTGAGCTCGAGTGCCTGGCCGACGCGGTCTATTACGAAGCCCGCGGCGAGACCCCCCGCGGCCAGGCGGCCGTGGCCCAGGTGGTTCTGAACCGCGCCCGCCATCCGGCCTTCCCCAAGTCGATCTGCGGCGTGGTGTTCCAGGGCGCCAACGCCAAGACCGGCTGCCAGTTCAGCTTCGCCTGCGACGGCTCGATGCGGGCCCGCCGCGAACGCGGCGCCTGGAGCCGGGCCGAGCGGATCGCCGCGCGCGCCCTGTCGGGCACGGTGATGGCCGAGGTCGGCGCCGCCACCCATTTCCACACCACCGGCGTCTCGCCGGGCTGGGGCTCGCGCCTTCTGCGGGTCAGCCAGGTGGGCATGCACGTGTTCTACCGCTTCGGCGGTCGGGCCGGCGCGCCGGACGCCTTCAGCCGCCAGCCTCGCCCATCCACGGTCGGCGACCTGCCCAACGCCCCCGTCCTGACCAGCCTGCCCAGCCCGCTCGGCGCGGACGGCCAGCCGGCCCCGCTCTATGTGGCCAACGCCATGCCCGTCGCGACCTCCGCGGCCCCGGGCATGGGCGGTCCGTCCGGTCGGGCCACCGAACCGGCCTCGGCCCCGGCCATGCATCCGATCATGGTGACCGGCGACAAGACCGGAGAGGGCCTCAAGTCGACAGCATCGGCCGCGACCGGAGCTGCTTCCTGAGGTTTCCCGGCAGGTGATTGCTGGCGAAGCGCATCTGCTTGGCGCGGGCCCCGACGAAATAATGCAGGGCCTTGCCGGCCACCGCCTGCCAGATCACCTCGGCGGCGTCCTCGACGGGATAGACTTCTAGCCCGCCCGAGCGCAGGGCGTCGGCCATGTTGGCGTTGGAGCCGGCCGCTCCGGTCTGCAGGATCGGCGTCTCGACGAACCACGGCATGACGCAGGCGACGCTGACCCCGTGGGCGGCATATTCGACGTCCAGGGCCTCGGATAGGCCGCGCACCGCGAACTTGGTGGCCGAATAGACCGCCAGCTGCGGCGAGCCATAGAGGCCCGCGCAAGAGGCGATGTTGATCAGCCGGCCGCCGGCCGCCTTGAGCAGGGGCAGGGCGGCGCGGGCCCCGTTGACCACGCCCTTGATGTTGATGTCGATCTGCAGGTCGCTGTCGTCGGCCGAGATGGTCTCGAAGGCCCCGAACTTGGCGATGCCGGCATTGTTGAGCAGCACGTCCATCCGACCGTCGGTCAGCTTGCCGAAATCGGCCAGGGCCTGGTTCCAGTCGGCGCGATCGCGGACGTCGAGATGGTGGATCGAGCCATTGGCCGGGCCCACGGCGATCAGGGCGGCCTTGAGGCCGAGATTGTCGATGTCCGAGAGACCGACGAACCAGCCCTCGGCCGCGAAGCGCTTGGCCGCCGCCAGGCCGATGCCGCTGGCGGCTCCGGTGATGAACACGGCCTTGCGGCCCTCTGCGCTGGCGGTCATGGGATCGAGCCTCCCCGGGACGTCTGTTTGTTATCAACGATCAGACGCCGAACGGCCGGGGAGGTCAAGAGGGTTGGGGCGGCCTCAGTCGTCGGTCTGGTCGTCGATCTCGGCGGCGGGGCCGTTCTTCTTGATCGATTCGATGGCGTTCTTGGCCGAGGCCTTCGGAGGAATAGCCCTCGGTCGAGAACATGACTTCGCCGTTGTAGGAGAAGTTCACCGGAACTCGCCCGCCTTGTCTTTCTTGATGATGAAGGTGTGAGCCATGGACGCGTTTCCCTTTGGGCGTTTCAGGACGGGTCGGTCACCCGTCGGCCCGAGCCTCTTCCAGCAGGCGGCGGCTGTCAATCGTCAAGCTTCGGCCAGCGTCGAGGCATTGCCGCGGGCCGCGCGGCGTAGAGCCTGGGGCGGCTGGCCGAAGGCGCGGACAAAGGCCCGTCGCATGCGCTCGGGATCGCCGAAGCCGGTTTCCAGGGCCACGTCCTCGACCTGCAGCGGCTGGCTGTCGAGCAGGGCGCGGGCCGCCTCGACCCGCAGGCGCTCGATGGCCTTGGCCGGGGTGGTTCCCGTCT
>NZ_PEGG01000072.1 GCF_002737765.1 Caulobacter sp. B11
CCTTGAACGCCGCCAGCGTGCCTGACGGTCCGGTCCAGCGATAGAAGATGTGCTGGCCGACCTGCCGCAGCTTGACCAGGGTCGGGGCCCAATAGGGCGCCACATAGCTGGCGTGATAATGGGTGGCGACGCCGACCTCCTTCATCACGAAGCCGTTCAGGGCCCGCCGGGCGACCGCCTCCGCCGGGGCCCACAGCATCGGGTTGGGCTCGCGGTTCAGCGACCCGTCGCAGGTGAAGCTGAACTGGCAACCGGTGGCGCGCAGCGAGCCTTCATAGATCACGCCGCAGATCGACTTGGGATAGCCCGGATGGCGCATGCGATTGAGCACGGTCTGGGCCACCGCCTGCTGGCCCTCGACGGGCTCGAAGCCCGCCTCGTAATAGACGGCCTGGGTCAGGCAGTGCACGGCCCGATCGCGCTCGGGGCCGATGCTCCGCAGCACGAAGGGGTTGGCCGCCTCGACCGGCAGGGGCGAGACGACGCGCAGGGCGTTGATGATCCGCGCCTCGTCGAAGGTCGGGGCGCGGTCGCCCAGGCGGGGGATGTCCTTCAGATCGATGACCTCCCAGCCCGGCACCCGGCCCCAAAAGGTCTTGTGCGGCCGGGGGTCGTGGCGGCGGGCCAGGGCCAGCATGGCCGGGTCCATGTCGGCGACATAGCGGTCGAGGCCGGCGTCGGACAACTGGCCGCCCGTCACCGTGGCCATTCCCGTCGTCCGTCCCGAGCCGGGCGGCAGGGAATAGGTCGCGCAGGCCGACAGACCGCCCAGGACGATCGACGCCCAGACGGCCCGTGACGGCCAGCGGGCTGTGAACCCCAACATCCCGACGATCCTGGGTCCTACTTCACCCCAAGGGTGGCGCGGAGCATCCAGGCATGTTTTTCGTGGGCCTGAAGGCGCTGGGTCAGCAGGTCGGCGGTGGCTTCATCGCCGCCCGCCTCGGTCGCCGGGAAGGCGGCGCGGAGGGTGGCGATCAGGGTCTCGTTGTCCTTGAGCAGGTCGGTCAGCATGCCGTCGGAGTCCTGCTCGGGATCACCGTCCTTGATGCTGGAGAGGTTGCCGAAGGCGCCATAGCCCTGCGGGGCCAGCTCGCCCAGGGCGCGGATGCGCTCGGCGATGGTGTCCAGCGCCGCCCACTGCTCGGTGTACTGGCCTTCCAGCAGCACGTGCAGCGACTGGAAATTGGGGCCCCGGACGTTCCAGTGATAGCCGTGGGTCTTCAGATAGACCGCATAGGCGTCGGCCAAGACCTTGTTGAGGCCGGCGACGATCGCGCCACGATCCTTGCTCGAAATTCCGGTGTTCACGGCGACGGCCATGGTCATCTCCCTTGCTGCGCCCCCTAGGTAAGCGCCCCCGGCCTCGGGCCAAGGCTGAGCGCGGTGTAAAGGTTGGGATGACCCGGTCTTTGTCGCCCAGGCCGGCCCCGACGCTGACGCTTGATCAGCGCCCGACGGTCCCGGCGGTTCCACCGGGATCGACCGGCGGGGCGGCGCCGACGGACGAAAGGGTCTTTCGCGGAGGCCCTTTGCAATCCCCGAACAAAGGTCTATATGTCTTTCACGACTTATGCTCAATTTCAGCATAAGTCGGACGCCGGAACGGTTATCCTGGCCCGGCGTTTTTTGAGGTCGTGGAAATGCTCAGATTGAGCATAAGCGAGGATCAGATGGCCGACGGTTCCCCCGCCCCCCTTGACGCCTTCGGGGCCTTCACCGCCGAGATCGAGGCGGAAACCGCCGCGGCCTGGGACAAGGTCAAGCACCATGTCACGCCGATGGAATGGCGGCTGCACGCGCCGCTGATCGCCGCGATCAACCGGCTCAAGCGCGAGAAGAACGCCGTCATCCTGGCCCACAACTACATGACGCCCGAGATCTTCCACGGGGTCGGCGACTATGTCGGCGACAGCCTGGGGCTGGCCCGCGAGGCGGCCAAGTGCGACGCGGCGATCATCGTCCAGGCCGGGGTGCACTTCATGGCCGAGACCAGCAAGGTGCTGGCCCCGGACAAGCGGGTGCTGATCCCCGACCTGAAGGCCGGCTGCAGCCTAGCCTCGTCGATCACCGGGGCCGACGTGCGGATGATCAAGGCCCGCTATCCCGGCGTGCCGGTGGTCACCTATGTCAACACCACCGCCGAGGTGAAGGCCGAGACCGACATCTGCTGCACCAGCGCCAACGCCGTTCAGGTGGTGGAGTGGGCGGCCCGCGAATGGGGCGTCGACAAGGTCATCCTGATCCCCGACGAGTTCCTGGCCCGCAATGTCGCCCGTCAAACGGATGTGAAGATCATCGCCTGGCAGGGCCGCTGCGAGGTGCATGAGCGCTTCACGGCCGCCGACATCGCCGAGATGCGCCTGGCCTATCCGGGCGCCGAGATCCTGGCCCACCCGGAATGCCCGACCGAGATCCTCGACGCCGCCGACTTCGCCGGTTCGACGGCGGCGATGAACGACTATGTCGCCCTGCGCAAGCCGGCCCAGGTGGTGCTGATCACCGAGTGCTCGATGGCCGCCAACGTCCAGGCGGAGTCGCCGAACACCCAGTTCATCGGCCCCTGCAACATGTGCCCGCACATGAAGCGGATCACCCTGCGCAACATCTACGACGCCCTGGTCAACGAGCAGTTCGAGGTGACGGTGGATCCCGTCCTCGCCGACCGCGCCCGCCTGGCCGTGCAACGGATGATCGACCTGCCGCCGCCCGCCGTTCCGGCCCGCTACGACCTCGTCAAGGCGCGCCATCACGTCGACGTCGAGCTGATCTAGTGCCCTTCCCCTTGATGGGGAAGGGCGTGGAGCCCCGAATGACTCACTGCCGCATCACCTTCGACGGCCCCGTGATCCTCGGCGCCGGTCTGGCCGGTCTGACCGCCGCTCTGGCGGCCAAGCGCGCTTTGGTGCTGTCGCCGACGGCGCTGGCGACCGGCTGCTCCAGCGCCTGGGCCCAGGGCGGCATGGCCGCGGCCCTGTCGGACGAGGACGCCCCGGCCCTGCACGCCGCCGACACCATCGCCGCCGGCGCCGGCCTGTGTGATCCGCAGGCGGTCGACCTGCTGACCACCGAGGGCCCGGCGGCCGTCCGCGCCCTGGCCGCCCTGGGCGCTCCGTTCGACAAGACCGGCGACGACTTCGTCCTCAGCCTCGAGGCGGCCCACTCCAGGGCCCGGGTCGCTCGGGTCGGCGGCGACGGGGCGGGCGCGGCGATCATGGCCGCTGTCATCGCCGCCGTGCGCGCCACGCCGACCATCGAGATCCGCGAGAACGCCCGCGCCCGCCGGCTGCTTCAGGACGCCACCGGCCGCGTCGTCGGCGTGCTGGCCGAGATCGACGGCCAGTTGGTCGAGATCCTGAGCCCCGCCGTGATCCTGGCCACCGGCGGAGTCGGCGGCCTCTACGCCGTCACCACCACGCCCAAGGAAGTGCGCGGCGAGGGTCTGGGTCTGGCCGCCCTGGCCGGAGCGGTGATCGCCGATCCGAATTCGTCCAGTTCCACCCCACCGCCATCGACATCGGCCGCGACCCCGCGCCCCTGGCCACCGAGGCCCTACGCGGCGAGGGGGCGATCCTGCGCAACAGCGACGCCCGCGCCTTCATGGCCGACTATCACCCGGCGCCCTAGAACTGGCCCCGCGCGACGTGGTCGCCCGGGCCATCCATGCCGAACGCGAGGCCGGCCGCGGCGCCTTCCTGGACGCCACGGTGGTGGTCGCGGGTCGGCGGCCACTTCCCGCGGGAATTCCCGGCCGTGTTCGAGGCCTGCATGCGCGGCGGCGTCGATCCGCGCCGCGCCATGATCCCGGTGACGCCGGCCGTGCACTACCACATGGGCGGGGTGGCCACCGATCTGGACGGCCAGACCTCGCTGCCGGGACTCTTCGCAGCCGGGGAATGCGCCGGCACGGGCGTGCACGGCGCCAACCGCCTGGCGTCCAACAGCCTGCTGGAAGCGGCCGTGTTCGGGGCCCGGGCCGGACGGGCGGCGGCGAGGGCGGTCACCATCGGCGGCGAGCCGGTGTCGCTGCAGCCCCTGCCCGACCTGCCCGAGGCCGCGCTGCAAAGCCTGCGCAAGGCCATGAGCCGCGACGCCGGGGTGATCCGCGACGCGGCCGGCCTGACGCGGCTGGCCGGCGAGATCGCGGTTCTGGAAGATCGGCATGGCCCCTGCCCGACCCTGATCGCCGCCCGGCTGATCGTCACCGCCGCCCTGGCGCGCGAGGAAAGCCGAGGCGGCCATTTCCGCGCCGACTTCCCGGCCGCCGACGCCGTCGGCGTTCGCGCCTTCGTCACCCTGGAGAGCGCGGACCCCGCCGTCCGCCACGCCGCCGAATGACCCTGTCACCCCTTCCCGATCTTCTTATCCGCCCCCTGATCGAGGCCGCCCTGGCCGAGGATCTGGGCCGGGCCGGCGACATTACGGGCCAGGCCTGTATCGACGCCGACGCCCGGCTGTCGGTGGTGTTCGCCGCCCGGCAGGACGGCCGCATCGCCGGCCTGGACTGCGCCCGCCTGGCCCTGGCGGCGATGGACCCGACCGCGACCTTCGAGATCGTCACCCCCGACGGCGCCGACGCCGCGCCCGGCGCGATCCTGGCCCGGGCCGAGGGCAACGCCCGCGCCGTGCTGATCGCCGAGCGGACGGGGCTGAACCTGCTGGGCCGCCTGTCGGGCATCGCCACCCTGACCCGCGCCTATGTCCGCCTGGTCGAGGGCACCGGCGCGACCATCGTCGACACCCGCAAGACCACGCCGGGCCTGCGGGCCTTGGAGAAATACGCCGTGCGCTGCGGCGGCGGGACCAATCACCGCTTCGGCCTGGATGACGCCATCCTGATCAAGGACAACCATGTGGCCGCCTGCGGCGGAGTCGGCGAAGCCGTCCGCCGGGCCCGGGCCTTCGCCGGCCACCTGGTCAAGGTCGAGGTCGAGGTCGACGGGCTGGACCAGCTGGAAGACGCCCTCCGCCATGGCCCCGACGTGGTGATGCTGGACAATTTCAGCCTCGACGACCTGAAGACCGCTGTCGGTCTGTCCAAGGGGCGAGCGGTGCTGGAGGCCTCGGGCGGGGTCAATCTGGCGACGGTGCGAGCCATCGCCGAGACCGGGGTCGAGGTGATCAGCGTCGGCGCCCTGACTCACTCGGCCCCGGTTCTGGACATCGGGCTGGACGCGGCCTGAGCACGACCTGGTCCCGGGTGCGACAATTTGCCCGACCCCGGGAGCGTAACCTTAACCTTCGCTCATTAGGGTCTCCCGGTCACGAAACCGTCAGCGGACGGGCCGGAGCCAGCGGTTGCAACCCAGTACCTATTTCAGTCTCGACAAGGCCAAGGCCCTGATCGTCGACGGCAATAGCCAGTCGATGGACATCCTGGTGAGCGTCCTGACCAGCTTTGGCCTGCGCAACATCGTGCGCAAGGCCAATGGCAAGGAAGCCCAGGACGAACTGAAGGCCCGCCCGGTCGACCTGATCCTGACCGACGCCAACATGCCGCAGATGGACGGCTATGACCTGATCCGCTGGGTGCGCACCGAAGGCAGCGAAGCCGTGCGCATGACCCCGGCGATCATCGTCACCGCCCACACCCCCAAGTCCAAGGTCGAGAAGGCCCGCGACTGCGGCGCGAATTTCATCATCGCCAAGCCCATCGCCCCCGCCATCATTCTCGAGCGGATCCTTTGGGTGGCGCGGGCCGACCGCCTGTTTATCGAGTGCGATGTCTATGTTGGTCCCGACCGGCGCTGGCGAAACGCCGGACCGCCCGTCGAGCACCCCGATGGACGCCGACGCGACGACAAGCCGGCGGATCTGGGCGAAGCCTCCGGCGAAAACATGTCCCAGGCCGAACTCGATTTGATGATCAAACCCCAGAGGTCCGCCGGATGAGCGAAGTCAAAAAATTTCGCATGCGGCCGCGCCTCGCGCAGTTGGTCAAGCAGTCGGGCGGCATGTACGTCACCGACGCGCTCAAGCGCGCCGACGCGGCGCTGGAGGTGATGCGCGAACCGCTGCTGACCTCGATCGACGACTATCTGGTCAAGTTCGACACCCTGCTCGAGGCGCCCGACGCGCCGGACCTGATCGACACCCTCTATCGCTGCTCGGCCGATGTCATCAGCCTCAGCGGGGCCGAACAGACCGACGCCGTCCAGACCGCCGCGCGCTCGCTTTGCGATCTGGTGGGAGAGGCCGGCGCAGTGACCCCCGCCTTGCTGGCCGGGATCAAGGTGCATGTCGCCTCGATCAAGCTCCTGCACCGCGCCACGCTCGATCCGGCGACCCAGGCCCCGATCCTGGCCGGCCTGGCCCGGGTGCTCGAAAAGCAGCGCGGCGGCGAAGCTTAAGGTTAGCTCCGGCCGCGCAGCCAGGGCGCCAGCCGATCCTGCAGCGGCTGGTCGACATAGGTATGGAACAGCCAGGCCGCGCCATAGGCCAGCGGGAACGCGGCCAGCCACATCAGCCACTGCCAGCCGATGCCGATCGGCACGGTGTCGATCAGCTTGTGCACCGCGCTCCAGTAGATCACCCCCACGAAGATGTGGGTGATGAACAGGGCGAAGGACAGCTTGGCCCCCTCCTCGATCCAGGCCCGGGGACGCTTCACCGGCAAGCGGCCGGCCCCTAGGATGATCAGGGCGATGGCCGCAAGGCTGGGCAGGTCGAACAGCAGCGGACTGGGCAGGGCGTAGCGGTCCAGGGTCTGCAGCAGCACCAGCCCGCCGCAACCGCCCAGCAGCAGGACCCGGGCCGCGGCCTCGGACGGCCAGTTCATCTCGACCGCCCGCGCCAGGCAGGCCCCCAGCACGAACAGCGGCAGGGCCCGCACGATGCCGAACTGGAACGAGATATCGGCCAGGGCGTGGTCGAACACCCGTCCGGCCAGAAGCTCGAACAGGCCATAGATCGCCGCGCCGATCAGCGGCAGCAGCCAGGCGTGACGCACCCGGCTGATCCCCTTCCACAGGAACGGAAACAGGGCGTAGCAGATGATCAGGGCCGACAGCGACCAGCTGGGCAGGTTCCAGCCGTCGCTGGGAAAGCCCCAGGCGTGGATCAGCAGGGCCTGGCCCGGCAGCTGGTCCCAGGCGAAGCGCGAGGGCTTGTGGGCGTCGGTGCCCAGGGCGTTCAGGGCCAGCACCAACAGGGCCATGGCCGCCAGCACGATCAGGTGGGCCGGCCAGACCCGTCCGGCCCGGCGCAGCCAGAAGCGCGGCGGGCTGATCCGTCCAGTCAGGGTCGAGGCCCCATAGGCCCGGCCCAGCACATAGCCCGACAGCATCAAGAAGAAGTCGGTGGCCAGGAAGCCGCGCGAGAACACCTGGTGGAAACGCTCGATGCGAAGCGGGCTCTCGGCCCCGTAGTGATAGATCACGATCAGCAGCGAGGCGAGAAACCGCAACAGGTCCAGCGCCCCACCCCGCACCGCCGCCCGCAGCGGACGATCGGCCACGGACGTCAGGGTCGCCTCATCGGGCGCGGCGGGGGGAAGGACGGGTGTTTGCACGGTGCATGGCCTTAACAAAGCTCACCCGATTGGGAAAGCGGCCGTGACGTCATCGTGGGAGTGAGGCGTTAGGGGGACGGAGCCGGCGCATAGGGATCGACCTCTGCCAAACCCCTCCACTTCCCCGGCCTTCGCAGGGGAGACGGCGTTAGGGGGCGTCAAAGGCCCTACCCTAGCCAACCCCTCCACTTCCCCGGCGAAGGCCGGGGCCCAGATCCAGCCTGAGCCTTTGGGGATGATGCGCCTTCTGACCCTGCCCAGCTCACCCAACGCTCCGGGTTCGACCTGGGCCCCGGCCTTCGCCGGGGAGGTGGAGGAATTGAAGGGCGAGTCCCCTGGAAGTCACGCTCCCAACCCTCCCCGCGCTTGCGCCCCAACCGCTGCGATCCTATCTGTAACTCAAGAAGTGCCAGATAGGACCGCGCCATGACCGCCCGCCTGCCCGCCCTGTTTCTCGGCCACGGTTCGCCGATGAACGCCATCGAGGACAATGGCTGGAGCCGCGCCTGGTCGGCCCTGGGCCGCGACCTTCCGCGTCCGCGGGCCATCCTGATGGTCAGCGCCCACTGGGAAACCCGGGGCGCCAGCGCGGTCAGCGCCGCGACCCATCCCGAGACCATCCACGACTTCGGCGGCTTTCCCCAGGCCCTGTTCGACGTGCAATATCCCGCGGCGGGCGACCCGGCCCTGGCCCAGCGGGTGGCTCAGCTGCTCGCGCCCGACCCGGTCGTCCAGCATCCGACTCGAGGCCTCGACCACGGGGCCTGGGGCGTGCTGCGGCCGATGTATCCCAACGCCGACATCCCGGTGGTGCAGCTGAGCCTGGATCGCGGCCGACCCG
>NZ_PEGG01000073.1 GCF_002737765.1 Caulobacter sp. B11
GACCTCGACCATCCCTATTCGCGGGGCGAGCCGGTCTATGACGTGACGTTCGAGAACGTCCAGGCCGGGCTGCGCACCGATTATCTGTTCCGTCTGGCCAACCATAACGGCGCGCTGGTCGTCGGCACCGGCGACCTGTCGGAACTGGCCCTGGGCTGGTGCACCTACGGCGTCGGCGACCAGATGAGCCACTACAATCCCAATTCCGGCGTCGCCAAGACCCTGATCCAGCACCTGATCCGCTTCGTGGCCGCCTCGGGCGACGTCGACGCGGACACCGCGGCCCTGCTGGAGGACATCCTGGCCACCGAGATCTCGCCGGAGTTGGTGCCGGGCGAACAGGGCCAGGCCACCGAAAGCTTCGTGGGTCCCTACGCCTGCAGGACTTCAACCTCTACTACCTGACCCGCTACGGCATGGCGCCCTCGAAGATCGCCTACCTGGCCTGGAGCGCCTGGCGCGATGAAGCGGCCGGGGCCTGGCCGGTCGGCACCCCCGACAGCGCCCGCCGCGCCTATGACCTCACCGAGATCAAGCATTGGCTGGAGCTGTTCCTGCGCCGGTTCTTCGCCAACCAGTTCAAGCGCTCGGCCATGCCCAACGGACCGAAGATCTCGTCGGGCGGGGCCCTGTCGCCGCGCGGCGACTGGCGGATGCCGTCCGACGCCACGGCCGATATCTGGCTGGCCGAACTGCGCGCCGGCACGCCGGCCTGATGGCCTGGCGCAACTCTTGGACGAGTGTTGCGACGCCGGCGGCGCGGCATGCTAGGCAGGCCGCCGAGACCAAGCGCTCGAGCGCGTCGCGGGGAATGAAGTCTTGAGCGCAATCTATCCCGTTATCCTGTGCGGCGGCGCGGGCACGCGGCTGTGGCCCGCCTCGCGACCCGACCGGCCCAAGCAGTTCCTCAAGCTGCTGGGCGGCCATTCCAGCTTCCAGGAAACCCTGCTGCGGGTCCGCGACCTGGCGGAGGGCCACGAGACCCTGGTGGTCACCGGCGCGGGCATGGCCGACTTCGTGCGACGCCAGGCCGCCGAGATCGACGTGCCGGTCATCGTGCTGATCGAGCCCGAGGCCCGCGATTCCGCCCCGGCCATCGCGGCGGCGGCGGCCTATGTCCAGGGTCGGGATCCGCAAGGCGTGGCCCTGATGCTGGCCGCCGACCATCATGTCGGCGAGCCGGACCTGTTCCGCGCGGCGGCCCGGGTGGCGGCCACGGCGGCCGAACAGGGCCTGATCGTCACCTTCGGCGTGCGCCCCACCGGCCCGGCGACCGGCTTTGGCTATATCCGCCCGGGCGCCGCCGTGGGCGCGGTGTTCCGCGTCGCGGCCTTCGTCGAAAAGCCCGATCTCGACACCGCCCGCCGCTATGTCGAGGAAGGCTATCTCTGGAACAGCGGCAATTTCGCCTTCCTGGCCTCGACCCTGATGGCCGAGTTCGAGCGATTCGAGCCCAGCATCGCCGAAGGCGCGCGCGCCGCCCTGGCCGAGGCGGTGGTGACGCCCGGCGAGATCCGCCTCGACGCCGCCGGCTTTTCGCGAGCCGCCAAGATCTCGCTCGACTATGCGGTCATGGAGCGCACCGACAAGGCCGTCGTGGTCCCCGCCACCTTCAGCTGGTCTGACCTCGGGGCCTGGGACGCCATCTGGGACGCCTCGGTCCGCGACGGCGACGACAACGCCCTGCAGGGCGACGTGGTCCTGCTCGACAGCAACAATGTGCTGATCCACTCCACCGGCCCGTTCGTCGGGGCGATCGGCGTGTCGGACCTGGTGATCGTCGCCGAGCCCGACGCCGTCCTGGTGTGCCGCCGCGACAACGCCCAGGCCGTCAAGACCCTGGTCGACGGCCTCAAGGCCCGGGGCAGCGACCTGGTCAAGCGCCATGTCCGCTCGCTGAGCGGCGGGGTCGAACGTCAGATCCTGACCACCAGCGACGCCGCCACGGTCGCCCTGTGGCGCCTCGAGGCCGGGGCCCACGCCACGCTCCCGGCCGGAACCGTCCAGCTTCTGCAGGGCCAAGTGTCCGGCGCGGGCCTGAGCCTGGCGACCGGCGATCAAAGCCAGCTGGCGGCCGAGACCCAGATCACCGCCGTCGTCGCCGCCACCGTGCTGATCACCACCTGGCTCTAGGCTTCACGCGCCTCTCGGGCCTGGACCGCGCGGTCCAGCTCCAGGATCGCCAGAACGATGTGGTAGAAGGAACTGGCCGGCGCCGGCTCGTCGACGAAGCGGCCATCGGCCTGCAGCTTGTCGCGCCATAGGCCCGCAACCGGCGTGTCCAGATAGAGCGCCAGGCCCTCGGCCCCCGCCGCCGCCGTCGCCCACCAGCGGTCGTCGCCGGTGACCTCGGCGGCCAGGAGGCCGGCCTTGATCCGCTCGGTCTGGGCCCAGAGGCGGGCGACGTCGTCATGGACGCTCATGTCGTCGAGCAGGGCGAAGATCGTCACGCCGCGCGCCGGATCGGTTCCCGGCCCGTCGCCGATCGCCAGCAGGCGCAGGGCCGCGTCGATCGCGTCCTGGCGGCCGCTCAGCCGCCCCCAGCGCAACAGCAGCCAGGCCCATTCGAACTGGTGTCCCGGTTCGAGGATGCGGCCGGTGACGCCCGCGACCGGAACCCAGTCGCCGTCATAATATTCCCGCACCCCGCCGCTGACCGGGTCGACAAAGCGGGTCAGGGCCAGGTTAGCGATCTCGTCGGCCAAGGCGCGCCATTCGGCGTCGCCGCCTGCCTCGACCCAGGCCAGGCAGGCCTCCAGCAGGTGCATGTGCGGATTGGCCAGCAGGGGCAGGCTGCGGGGATCGCTTTCCTCGAAGCCCGCGACCGGGTGCTTCAGCCGCGCGACGAGGGCCGCGCGCAGATCGGTCGCCAGAACCACCACGTCGCGGCGCTCGGGCATGACCCGGCTGACCTCGGCCAGGGCGAACAGGCCGAACGCCTGGTCATAGAGGTCGACCCGGTCGTCCAGGGGCGCGCCATCGGCCGAGACCAGGGTGCGAATGAAGCCGTCCGGCCGCCAATAGCGGGCGACATAGTAGTCCAGGCCATGCTCGACGGCCTGACGCCACGGACCGGTCCAGCCCAGTTCACCGGCGACGGCGAAGGCGTAGATCTGCCGCGGCTGGACCCGCGCCCGGCGCGGCGCCTCGACCGGCGCGCCGCTCATATCGATCTTCTCGAAGAATCCACCGCGCGCATGGTCGGCCCCGACGGTCCACCACAGGGGATAGGCGTCGTCGAGCAGCCAGAGCTTGAGCCGGTCGCGCAGGCGTTTGGCGTCGGCGAAGGCGTCGGTCATGGTCCACTCCAGCAGCCCGACCCTTCTAGCCAAGCCGCGGCCCCCGACCAAGGGCGTCGCTTGTCCAGAAGCGTCCTGCTCGCTAAGTGCGAGGCATGACCGACGCTCTTTCGCTGCAAGCCGTGTTCCTGGATCGGGACGGCGTGCTCAATATCGACCACGGCTATGTGCATGATCCGGCCGCCCTGGACTGGATCGACGGGGCCCGCGAGGCCGTGGCCGCCTTCACCCAGGCGGGCCTGAAGGTGATCGTGGTCACCAACCAGTCAGGCGTCGGACGCGGCTATTTCGACGATGCGGCGGTGGATCGCTTCCACGGCGTCATGAACGCCCAGCTCGGCGAGGTCGGCGGCCGGATCGACGCCTTCTATCACTGCCCGTTCTGCGAGGAGGCGAGCGTGGAACGCTACCGCCATCCCGACCATCCCGACCGCAAGCCCAACCCCGGCATGGTGCTGCGCGGCCTGGCCGACTGGAACCTGGACCCGGCCGCCTGCGTGCTGATCGGCGACAAGGATCGCGACGTCGAGGCGGCGCGGCGAGCCGGGGTCGAGGGCCTGTTGTTCCCGGGCGGCGACCTGCTGGCCTTCGCGCGCGCGCGGCTCGGCGACCGCATCGCCACCCTGGTCACGGACGGCGATTGACCCCGCTGCTGGCGCCTGAGGGCCGCCCGCGATAGAACGGGCCAACCTCACCCCAGACCCGCGCAGGCCCATGCAAATCTTCCTCGACAGCACCGACACCAAGATCATCGCCGACCTGGCCGCCACCGGCCTGGTCGACGGCGTGACCACCAACCCGACCCTGATCGCCAAGTCGGGCCGCCGATGCTGGAAGTGATCGCCGAGATCTGCGACCTGGTGCCTGGCCCGATCAGCGCCGAGGTGGCCGCCACCACCGCCGACGCCATGATCGCCGAGGGCCAGAAGCTGGCCGCCATCGCCCCCAATGTGGTGGTCAAGATCCCCCTGACCCGCGACGGCCTGATCGCCTGCGCCGCCTTCGCCAGCGAGGGCATCTCGACCAATGTCACCCTGTGCTTCTCGGCCCCCCAGGCCCTGCTGGCCGCCAAGGCCGGCGCGACCTTCGTCTCGCCGTTCATCGGCCGCCTGGATGACTATGGTTTCGACGGCATGGACCTGATCCGCGACATCCGCACGATCTATGACAATTTCGGCTACGAGACCGAGATCCTCGCCGCCTCGGTGCGCAATGTCGCCCACGTCAAGGACGCCGCGATCATCGGAGCCGACGTGGTCACCATCCCGCCGGCGGTGTTCGTCGACCTGTTCAAGCATCCCCTGACCGACAAGGGCCTGGAGCAGTTCCTGAAGGATTGGGCCGGCACCGGCCAGTCGATCCTCTAGGCATCAGCAAGCCTGCGCGGCCCGGTTGATCCGGGGTCGTTGCATTTTGCAGTCGCGAGCCTGTTTCGCATTTGCGAGTTCGCGCGTTAGGGTGATCCGACCCATGAGGGAAGATCGATGCCCGCATCCGATTTTGTCACCGACATCTGCATCGCCTCGGCCGACGAGGCCGCGCGCTTCTCGCGGTTCGTGCAGGGATTCCTCAGCGCCAACGGCTTTCCGTTCGTGATGATCCACAATCTGCTGGAGACCACGGGCGAAGGCCGCCGGGTGGTGTTCGAGGATCCCGGCGTCGGCGCCAAGTTCGCCAGCGAATGGGGCGAGCTGGCCTAGGGCCTCTACGCCAGGACGTCAGTCCGCCTGCGGCGGCGGTTGCGTCTCCGCCGACTTCGGCTTGCGGTCCCGCTTCGCGCTCTTTCGCCGCAGGAAGTCCAGCGGGCGATCGCCCGGCAGGGCCGGAGACGGATCAGGCGCCTTGGACGGGCGCGGCGGCGGCAGGGTCCGGGTCGGGTCGTCCGACAGCAGATGGGCCGCCAGGATCAGGTCTGACTTCACCGCCGCGAAATCCTCCCGGGCCGTCCAGGCGCGGATCGCGGCCTGGGCGAAGGCTTCCGACAGGTCGGTGACCTCGACCTGCACCGGCGGGTCCTTGCGCACGCGCGGATCGCTTTCGGCCCGCTCGCGCATCTTCTGCAGCACGGCACCAGGTCGGTCTTCAGCGGCACCTTGAACAGCACGTCGGCCCGCCGGGTGCGGTGGGTCGAGTAGTTGAGGATGACGTCGCCGAACACCTTGCTGTTGGGGGGATCATCACCTTGACGTTGTCGGCCGGTGGCGATCTCGGTGAACAGCAGGTCCAGCGACTTGACCGTGCCCACCCGGGTGGCGGTCTCGATGGTGTCGCCGACCCGATAGGGCCGAACAGCAGGATCATCACCCCGGCCGCCACGTTCGACAGCGCGCCCTGCAGGGCCAGGCCGATGGCCAGGGACGCCGCCCCCAGCACCGCCAGGATCGAGGTGGTCTTGACCCCCAGCTGCTGCAGCACCGCCACCAGGCCGATGGCGACGATCGCATAGCGCACCAGCGACGAGCCGAAGCTCTGCAGGGTGGTGTCGGGGCTGTTGCGATGCACCCGTCCCAGGGCCCGGCGGACGCTGCCCGACACCCAGCGGGCGATCCAGAAGGTCGCCACCAGGGTCAGCAGGGCCAAGACCAGGTTCAGGGCCAGACCGCCGGCCCAGTCGAACAGGCGTGACAGCAGGGCGGCGTCGGCGCGCGCCGCCGGCAGGGCGGCGAGATCGGGAAGCTTGAACGGGGAGGCCAGCAGCATGACCCGCAAATGTCGTCTACGCACCGCCGGGTCAATGCCGGTCGGCGCCGCGGCCGGCGATTGTTGGCGAAGCGGGCGCAACAGTCGGTTACAGGGTTTGTCTCGAAACCGACGCCCCTCGCCACTACAAGGCCGCCCCATGAGCATGGCATTCATCGACCTCGCCGCGCAGCAGCGCCGGATTCGCGACAAGATCGACGCGGCGATCGCCCGCGTCCTCGACAGCGGCGCCTATGTGATGGGCCCCGAGGTCCGCACCTTCGAGAGCCAGCTGGCCGCGTTCGGCCAGGCCAAGCTGGCCCTGTCCTGCGCCAATGGCACCGACGCCATCGCCCTGCCGCTGATGGCCTGGAACATCGGGCCGGGCGACGCGGTGTTCTGCCCCTCCTTCGGCCACGCCGGAAGTCGTGCCGTGGGTCGGCGCCACCCCGGTGTTCGTCGACGTCCTGGCCGAGACCTTCAACCTCGACCCGGCCAAGCTGGAGGCGGCCATCGCCGCCGTGAAGGCCGAGGGCAAGCTGACCCCCCGGGTGGTGATCGCGGTCGACCTGTTCGGCCAGCCCGCCGACTATCCGGCCATCAAGGCGATCTGCGACCGCGAAGGCCTGAAACTGATCGCCGACAGCGCCCAGGGCTTCGGCTGCACCCTCAACGGCCATCATCCGCTGCACTGGGCCGACGTGGCCACCACCAGCTTCTTCCCGGCCAAGCCCCTGGGCTGCTACGGCGACGGCGGGGCGGTGCTGACCAATGACCCGGTGCTGTGGGACCTGATGGACAGCTACCGCGTGCACGGCAAGGCCGTGGCCCCGGACCTGGTCGGCCGCACCTTCGACCACGACACCAAGTACCTCAACACCCGCATCGGCATGAACTCGCGGCTGGACACCATCCAGGCGGCGATCCTGATCGAGAAGCTGGCCATCTTCGAGGACGAGATCGACCTGCGTCAGGTCGTGGCCGCCCGCTATGCCGAGGGCCTGAAGGGCGCGGTCCTGTCGACGCCGGACGTCATCGCCGGCGGTGTCTCGGTCTGGGCCCAGTATGTGATCGAGCACCAGAACCGCGACGGCCTGGCCGCCCACCTGAAGACCCAGGGCGTGCCGACGGCGGTCTACTATCCGGTGCCCATGCACATCCAGGCCCCCTACGCCGCCTTCCCGCGCGGGGCCGGCGGCCTGCCGGTCACCGAGGCCAAGGCCGAGACGGTGCTGGCCCTGCCGATGCATCCCTATCTGGGCGAGGCCGACCAGCAGACGATCATCGACGCGATCCGGTCGTTCAACGGCTAGAGCCTGTCCCGTTTTCATGGTTCCATGAAAACGGGATAAACAGGCTCTAGAAGCAAACAATTAGAGCCCTTTTCAACGCTTTAGATGATCCCACCTAAAGCTAAAGGGCTCTAGGACGAGGCGGGCGGCGGTTGGCGGCGAGGCGGCCATCGCCTATACCGCCCTCAGTTCGTCTCGCGTCCGTCGGCGCCCGGGCGTCCGGCGAAAGTCTCCATGTCAGCGATCTCCAATCCCCATCCCGGCATGGGCTTCAAGGCGTTCGTCGCCCTGATAGCGGCGATGATGGCCACCAACGCCCTGGCCATCGACTCGATGCTGCCGGCCCTGCCCCAGATCGGCCAGGCCCTGGGCGTGGCCGATCACAATCAGCGCCAGTGGATCATCACCGCCTATCTGCTGGGCTTCGGGGTGGCGCAGCTGGCCTATGGCTCGCTGGCCGATCGCTTCGGCCGCAAGCCGGTGCTGCTGGTCGGGCTGTCGCTCTATGTGCTGTTCGCCGGCCTGTGCGCGCTCTCGACCTCGTTCGAGATGCTGCTGGTCGCCCGGGCCCTGTGCGGCGTCGGCGCGGCGGCCACCCGGGTGCTGTCGGTGTCGATCGTTCGCGACTGCTATAGCGGCCGGCAGATGGCGCGGGTGATGTCGCTGTCGTTCATCGTCTTCCTGGCCGTGCCGATCATCGCGCCCTCGATCGGCCAGGCCATCGTCCTGGTCGCGCCCTGGCCGTGGATCTTTGGCGTGCTGGCGATCTTCGGCCTGGCGGTGATCGCCTGGGCGGCCCTGAAACTGCCCGAAACCCTGCACCCGGAAGACCGCGTCCCCCTGACCCCAGGTCCGGTGCTGGCCGCCTTCAGGGAGGCCCTGACCAACCGGGTCGCCATCGGCTACACGATCGCCTCGACCCTGGTGCTGGGCGGCCTGTTCGGCTTCATCAACTCGGCCCAGCAGGTGTTTGTCGACGTGCTGGGGGCGGGCAAGCTGTTCACCCTGCTGTTCGCCGCCATCGCCGGCGGCATCGCCGTGGCCTCGCTGGTCAATTCCCAGATCGTCGGCCGGCTGGGCATGCGGCGCGTCTCGCACGTGGCCCTGTGCGGCTATATCGCCTTCGCCGGGGTCCACGCCCTGATCGCCCTGAGCGGCCATGAAAGCCTGTGGGTCTTCGTCGGCATGCAGGCGGGAATGATGTTCTGTTTCGGCCTGACCATGTCCAATTTCGGGGCCCTGGCCATGGAGCCGCTCGGCCATCTGGCCGGCACCGCCGCCTCGGTCCAGGGCTTCATCACCACGATCGGCGGAGCGCTGTTCGGGTTCTGGATCGGCCAGCTGTTCGACGGCACGGTCGTGCCCCTGACCCTGGGCTTTACCGGCTTTGGCGTGGCGGGCCTGATCGCCGTGCTGGTCACCGAGAAGGGCCGGCTGTTCCACGCCGGGTCGTCCGCCGCCTGACCTCTAGGCGACGGCGCGGTCCAGGGCGTCATACAGCGCGCGGATGTCCAGCGGCTTGGCCACCCAGTCGGTCATGCCGGCGTCGCGGCAGGCCTGGACCTCCTCGGCCGCCACCCCGGCGCTGAATCCGATCACCGGCGTGTCGCGATTGAGCCCCGCGCCCGCCCGCAGGCGCCGGGTCGCCTCGCAACCGTCCAGGCCGGGCATGTTGACGTCCATCAGCACGATGTCGAAACGCTCGGCCTCCAGGCGGCGCAGGGCCGCGACGCCGTCGGTGGCCGTCGACAGGGCTACGCCCAGGGGCTCCAGCACCAGGGCCAGGGTGCGGCGATTGACCTCGTGATCGTCGACCGCGAGAATTTTCAGGGTCGAGAGCGCCGGACCCGCCCCGTCGAGGGCCGGGGCGCTGGCGCGGGCCGCCTCCTGGCCGACCGCGAAGCTCAAGGCCAGGCGGAAGGTCGCGCCGCCCGACAGACCGGGCCGGGCCTCCAGCTCGCCGCCCATCAGCCGGGCCAGCTGGCGGCTGACCGCCAGACCCAGCCCCGTGCCGCCATAGGTGCGGGCCGTCTCCTGCGAGGCCTGGGCATAGGGGGTGAACAGCCGGGCCATGGTGTCTTCGGAGATGCCCGGCCCCTGGTCCTCCACCTCGATGACCACCCGCAGCCGCTGATCGTCGGCGGCCGCCACCTCAACCCTCAGTTCGATCACCCCCTGCTCGGTGAACTTCACCGCGTTGGACAGCAGGTTGTTGAGGATCTGACGCAGGCGGAACGGATCGCCCGACACCCAGACCGCGGACTGGTCGAGGGGCGGTTCGCGCAGGCTCAAGCCCTTGGCCTGGGCCTGGGCGGTCCAGAAGCGGGTGGCGTCGCGCACCGCGCCCAGCAGGTCGAAGTCGCGGGTTTCAAGATTCATCGCCCGGGCCTCGATCTTGGCCTGGTCGAGCAGGTCGGTGAGCAGGCCGGTCATCAGGTGGCCGGCGTCGACGATCAGCTCGGCCGTGGCGGCGACCTGGGTCGGGTGCGAGCCCCGGCGGATCAGGTGGGCGCCGGCCAGGATCGCCGACAGGGGCGTGCGCAGCTCGTGGCTGACGATGGCGGCCATGGCCGCGCGATCGGCGACGGCGTCCTCGGCCTGGATGCGGCGCAGGTCGGCGTCCTCGCGCGCCGCGATCGTCGCCTTGCGGGCCAGGTGCAGCCGCCGCCAGGTGCCATGCACCGCCACCATGAAGAAGATCACCGAGACCGTCAGGATGGCCACCTGGCCGCGCGAGGTTTGCCACCACCAGATCGGCATGGTGGCCAGGCTGACGGCGTAGGGGGTGGCGCCCAGATAGAACAGCGCCCGGCTATCGACCCCGGAGGCGACATTGTTCAACGCCCCGCCGGCCAGGACCATCAGGGCCAGGGCCATCAGGGGCGGCTGGCCGCTGCGCCAGAACAGGGTCACCGCGCCGGCATGGACGACGGCCATGGCGACCATG
>NZ_PEGG01000074.1 GCF_002737765.1 Caulobacter sp. B11
CCGACGTCCCACCCGGCCCGGGAGGATGTCGGCGCCATTGGTCTCGCCATGGAAGCGGATGATCGCTTCCCTCCCCGCGCCATGGTCGCTGCCTTCGTGAAGACGGCGGACCAAGTATGTTGACGGCGGGGCCTGCTGATGGACGCAGGCGGCTACTCCCCAAAGGTGTGTGGTTGTTAGAGGGAAGCGGCGGCGGGGTCAACCGCCGCCGCTTGCTTGCTAGGCCGACGCGGCCGGAGGCGCGAAACACAGAAGATGGATAGCCACCCGCGCCTTGCCGCCCGTGAAGCTGCCGCCGGCCGCGGTGATCACCACCGGCGTGTCGCTATAGAAGGCGGTCGGGCCGATGACCCCGACATTGCTGGCGTTCAGCGCCACGCCCAGCGACGCCCCGAACTTGCCCGCCTCGCCCGACACGCCGCAGCTGTAGGACGATGCGCCGGTGATCGCCCCCGTCGTTCGGGTCGAGACGGCCAGGACGATGGCCCGGGCGGGAATGACGATGGTCGTGCTGGTCGCCGCCCCCGACAGGGTGACCTCTTCCTCGCGAATTTCGCAACGCGTGTCGGCCCCGCCGGGCGAGCGGGCGGCGGTCAGGCTGATGAAGCTGTCAGACAGCGCCATCCAGACTTCGCCGTCAAAGACCAGGACATGGCCCTCGTCACGAACCCAGGCCAGGAAGCCGGCGGCGGGCGCGATCGCCTCCCAGGCTCCGGCTTCGAAGCGCATCAGGTTTCCAGCGGGCTGGCCGCTCCAGGCCGGACCAGAAGGCGAGGCCGGCAGGATGTGGACGGCGCCGTCCAGCGGCGTCGTCGGTTGCGCCGCGACCTGCCGGCTTTCGACCGTCAGCTGGACCAGTCCGTCGAGACGCGACAGGCCTTCATTGACGGTGATGTGTTTCTGCGACTGGCCAGCCGCCACATAGGGCAGCGACAGGCGGGGGGTGGCGTCGTCGGACATGGCTTGCTCCGGTGGGGTCAAAGGACCCCGCCAGTCTCAAGCGCCCCGGAAGCGTGGGGATGGACGCAGGCCCATCCCCGTGCCGATCCCCGTCTATTCGGCGGCGAAAGCCAAGGGCGCGCCAGCCGTCAGAGCGGTCTTGGCCGCCAGCTCCGCCTTGGCGTCCTCATATTCACGCGCGAGCTTGGCGACCAGTTCGCCGGCCGTCAGCACCGAGTCGATGGCGCCGATGCCCTGGCCGCAGCCCCAGATGTCGCGCCAAGCCTTGGCTTCCTGGTTGCCGCCCGACCCGAAGTTCATGGCCGAGGGGTCGCTGACCGGCAGGTTCTCGGGATCCATGCCGGCCTTGACCACCGACGGGCGCAGATAGTTGCCGTGCACCCCGGTGAACAGGTTGGAATAGAGGATGTCGTCGGCATGGCTCTCGACGATCATGTCCTTGTAGCCCTGCTGGGCGTTGGCTTCCTGGGTCGCGATGAAGGCCGAGCCGATATAGGCCAGGTCCGCGCCCATGGCTTGGGCGGCCAGGATGGAGCGACCGCAGGCGATCGAGCCCGACAGCGCCACCGGACCGTCGAACCACTGGCGGATTTCCTGGATCAGGGCGAACGGCGACAGGGTGCCGGCGTGGCCGCCCGCGCCGGCCGCGACCGGAATCAGGCCGTCGGCGCCCTTTTCGATCGCCTTGTGGGCGTGCTTGTCATTGATCACGTCGTGCATCGTGATGCCGCCGTAGGAATGGATCGCGGCGTTGATGTCCTCGCGCGCGCCCAGCGAGGTGATCACCAGCGGGGCCTTGTATTTCACGCACATCTCGACGTCTTCCTCGAGCCGGTTATTGGTTCGATGGACGATCTGGTTGACCGCGAAGGGCGCCGAAGGGGCGTCCGGATTCGCCCGGTCATAGGCGGCCAGTTCCTCGGTGATGCGGTGCAGCCACTCGTCCAGCTGCGAGATCGGGCGGGCGTTCAGCGACGGGAAGGACCCGACGATGCCGGCCTTGCACTGGGCGATGACCAGATCGGGATTGCTGATGATGAACAGCGGCGAGGCGATGACCGGCAAGCGCAGGCGGTCTCGGAGGATCGGCGGCAAAGCCATGGAAGTCGTCTCCCTTTCGGGCGCTTCTCGGCGCCGCACATGTGAACAGCGTTAGTTTAAACGGCTGTTTGGGTGGTGCGCAAGCGCTTGACCTCCCTACGGTCACCGGCGCAACTGCTCCGAAAATAAGAAAATGCTGCGCTGCAGGAGAGATAAGCTGTGAGTGAGGCGATGACGCCCCTGGCCGAAGATTTCGGCGCGCCGGACAGGAACCGGTGGATGGCCCTGGTCGAAAAGACCCTCAAGGGCCAGGCCTTTGACGAGGCCCTGGTCACCGACACCCCCGATGGCATCGCGATCCAGCCGCTCTACACGGTCGAGGACGGCGTGGCGGTGATGCGCGACCTGCGGGCCCGCGACGTCGTGCGCCCCTGGGACCTGCGGATGCGCCTGGCCCATCCCGATCCCCGCCAGACCGCCGCCGAGGCGCTCAAGGACCTGGAAGGCGGCGCCGCCTCGGTGCTGCTGACCCTAGACCCGACCGGCCAGGCCGGAGTCGCGGTCGGCTCGGCCGATGACCTGGCCAAGGCCCTGGACGGCGTGATGCTGGACCTGGCGCCGGTCGCGCTCGACGCCGGCTTTCTCGGACCCAAGGCCGCCGACTGGCTGGGCGCCCTGGCCAAGGCCGCGCCCAACGCGCCGCTGAACTTCCACATGGACCCCCTGACCGCCTTCGCCCAGACGGGCGGCAGCCCGGGCCCGATCGAAAGCCACCTGGTCTCGGCCGCCACGGTCGGGGCCCGTCTGTCGGGAACCTACGCCAAGGCCGGGCTGATGCTGGCCACCGGACGCGCCGCCCACGAGGCGGGCGGCTCCAACACCGAGGAACTGGCCCTGATGGCCGCCGGCGCCCTGGCCTACGCCAAGGCCCTGGTTCGCGCCGGCCTGACGATGAACGAAGCCTTCGCCCGCATCACCCTGGGGGTCAGCGTCGACGGCGAGTATTTCACCGGCATCGCCAAGATTCGCGCCGCCCGAGCCCTGTGGGCGCGGATCACCGACGCCTGCGGCGTCGGCGCCCTGCCGGCCCGTATCGAGGCCCGCAGTTCCGGCCGCATGCTGACCCGCCAGGACGCCTGGACCAACCTGCTGCGCCTGACCAGCGCCGGCTTCGCGGCCGCCGTCGGGGGCGCCGACGCGATCGTCCTGGGCGCGTTCAGCGACGCCCTGGGCCTGCCCACGGCCTTTGGCCGCCGCCAGTCGCGCAACACCCAGCTGGTGCTGATGGAAGAGAGCCATCTGGGCCGGGTCGCCGATCCGGCCGGCGGGGCCTGGTATCTCGACAGCCTGACCGACCAACTGGCGCGCGGCGCCTGGGCCGACTTCCAGGCCATCGAGGCGGCCGGCGGCGTGATCAAGGCGCTGGAGGCCGGCCTGATCGCTGACCGCGTCGCCAAGAGCCGTCAGGGCCAGGAAGCCGCATTCGCCGACAAGAGCCGCAAGATCCTCGGGGTCACCGTGTTCCCCAACGCCGACGACAAGCCGGTGGAGGTCGCGGTCGTCGATCCGGTCGCCTTCGCGGTCGCCGGGCCCGATCCACGCCTGCCAGGACCGGACTCGCGTTGTCCGCCCCTGACGCCCATCCGCTTCTCCGCCGCGTTCGAGGGGGCCTGAGCCATGAGCAAGTTCCCCGACTTCACGAGCGTCGCCTTCGGGGCCGGCTCCACCCTGCCCGCCCCGGCCGACGGCCCGGTCTGGGCCACCCCAGAAGGCGTCGCCGTGTCCGCCGCTTATGACCAGGACGATGTGGCCGGCCTGGACTTCACCGGCGGCTATCCGGGCGTCGCGCCCTATCTGCGCGGCCCCTATCCGACCATGTACGTGACCAATCCGTGGACGGTGCGGCAGTATGCCGGCTTCTCGACCGCCGAGGACTCCAACGCCTTTTACCGCCGCAACCTCGCCGCCGGCCAGATGGGTCTGTCGGTGGCCTTCGACCTGGCCACCCACCGCGGCTACGATTCCGACCACGAGCGGGTGAAGGGCGACGTCGGCATGGCCGGCGTGGCCATCGACTCGATCCTCGACATGCGCACCCTGTTCTCGGGCATCCCGCTGGACAAGATGAGCGTGTCGATGACCATGAACGGCGCGGTGCTGCCGATCCTGGCGCTCTACATCGTTGCGGCCGAGGAACAGGGCGTCAGCCCCGACAAGCTGTCGGGCACGATCCAGAACGACATCCTCAAAGAATTCATGGTGCGCAACACCTACATCTATCCGCCCGCGCCCTCGATGCGGATCATTTCCGACATCTTTTCATATACTTCGACCAACATGCCGAAGTTCAACTCGATCTCGATCAGCGGCTATCACATGCAGGAGGCCGGCGCGACGGCCGACCTGGAGCTGGCCTATACCCTGGCCGACGGCATCGAATATGCCCGGGCCGGCGTCGCGGCCGGCATGAGCATCGACGTCTTCGCCCCGCGCCTGAGCTTCTTCTGGGCCATCGGCATGAACTACTTCATGGAGGTCGCCAAGATGCGCGCGGCCCGCCTGTTGTGGGCCCGGCTGATGAAGCGCGAGTTCGATCCCAAGGACGAGCGCTCGCTGTCCCTGCGCACCCACAGCCAGACCAGCGGCTGGTCGCTGGCCGCCCAGGACGTGTTCAACAATGTCGCCCGCACCTGCGTCGAGGCCATGGCGGCGGTCAACGGCCAGACCCAGAGCCTGCACACCAACAGTCTGGACGAGGCCCTGGCCCTGCCCACCGACTTCTCGGCCCGGATCAGCCGCAACACCCAGCTGTTCCTGCAGATGGAGAGCGGCACGACCCGCGTCGCCGACCCCTGGGGCGGCAGCTATTATGTCGAGCGCCTGACCTATGACCTCGCCCAGAAGGCCCTGGCCCATATCGAGGAGGTAGAGGCCCTGGGCGGCATGGCCAAGGCGATCGAGCAGGGCCTGCCCAAGCTGCGCATCGAGGAAGCCGCCGCCAAGACCCAGGCCCGCATCGACAGCGGCAAGCAGAGCGTGGTCGGCGTCAACCGCTACAAGCCCGAGGTCGCCGACGACATTCCGGTGCTCAAGGTCGACAATACCTCGGTCCGCAACCAGCAGCTCGAAAAGCTGGCCCGGCTGAAGGCCGAGCGCGATCCCGCCGCCACCCAGGCCGCGCTCGACGCGCTGGAGGCCGGAGCCCGCGCCGACGGCAACCTGCTGGCCCTGGCCGTCGACGCCGCCCGCGCCAAGGCGACGGTGGGCGAGATCAGCTATGCGCTCGAGAAGGTGTTCGGCCGTCACAAGGCCCAGATCCAGTCGATCCAGGGGGTCTATATGAAGGAAGCCGGCAATGATCCCGCCGCCGCCCGCGCCAAGGCTATGGTCGAGGCCTTCGCCCAGGCCGACGGCCGCCGCCCGCGCATCCTGGTCGCCAAGATGGGCCAGGACGGCCACGACCGCGGCCAGAAGGTGATCGCCACCGCCTTCGCCGACCTCGGTTTCGACGTCGACATCGGCCCGCTGTTCCAGACTCCCGCCGAGGCCGCCAAACAGGCGGTCGAGAATGACGTCCACATCGTCGGGGCCAGCTCGCTGGCCGCCGGGCACCTGACTCTGGCCCCTGAACTCAAGCAGGAACTGGCCAAGCAAGGTCGGGCGGACATCATGATGGTGGTCGGCGGGGTGATCCCCTCGCAGGACTTCCAGGCCCTGCGCGACGCCGGCGCCGCGGCGATCTTCCCGCCCGGCACGGTGATCGCCGAGGCGGTGATCGAGCTGCTCGACAAGCTGAACCAGCAGCTGGGCTACACCCAGGGCGGGGCGGTGTAAGCGGAGAACATCACGCATAGGCGCGGGCGGCCGGCTCGACGGCCAGGGCGGTCCGCGTCGCGGTCGTCCATGTTAGCCTCGGATCATGAATGCTCCGGCCCGCCCCGCCGAAGCCGTCGCGCCCCACCGCTTCACGTATGACGATGTTGCGGATGGTCGAGGCCGGCAGTCTTGCGGAGGATGCCCGGGTCGAGCTGATCGAGGGAGAGCTGATCGAGGTGGCTCCCGAAAGCGTGCCCCAGGTTCGCTGTCGCCGCTGGCTGACCCAGTTCTTCATCCGGCGCTTGGCCGAGGGCGGCTATGACCTCGTGGAGGAAATCAGCGAGAGCGACGTGATCGCGCCTCTCGCCTTTCCCGATCTGGTAAGCCGCGTCCGCGACCTGCCCGCGCTGGACTAGATCCTACCGCTTCCCCGCCTTGACCTTGCGCTTGTGGCGGGTCTTGGGATCGATGTCGTGGGGCAGG
This sequence comes from Caulobacter sp. B11, assembly GCF_002737765.1. Classification (GTDB taxonomy): domain Bacteria; phylum Pseudomonadota; class Alphaproteobacteria; order Caulobacterales; family Caulobacteraceae; genus Caulobacter. Next base: position 6,301 of record NZ_PEGG01000074.1, read on the forward strand.
CCGTGCTTGGCCTCGATGTCCTTCTGCAGGGCCTTGGCGGCCATCAGATGGCCCGGAAACAGCATGTCGACCACCGAACCGGCGACCGGCACAGCGTCGGTCGCGGTGTCCATGGCCACATAGGCCAGCATCCGCGCCAAGGTGGCGACCGAAGCGCCGGCCGCCAGACCGTGAAACAGCAGCAGTCCGCCGGCCCCGACGCTATAGGCGAAGCCGACTCCCGGCACCCAGGACAGCACCGCGTCCAGGCCCAGGCCGAACGGCCCGACGCCGATCAGCCGATCGGACAGGCGCTTGATGGTTTCAGCCGATCGCCAGGCCCTGTGAGCCCGACTCTTGCGGCTGTCGGGGCCTTCGTCGGCGACGAAGGCCTTGGCGATGTGATCGGTCATGCCGGGTGAACGCTCCGCCGGGAAAATGGTTGTCAGCCCAGGAACACGACGCGGCGCTTTTCCTTGCCCGCCAGGATCCGGGCCAGAAGGTCGCGATACTCGGCCGTGCCCTCGGCCTCCTTGCGGGCGCCCTCGAAATAGATGGTCTCGTCCATGTGCTTGAGGATCATGTCGGCCGACCATTTGTGACCGGTGAACAGGGTGTCGGCAATAGCGCCGACTCCGGGGGCCATCGGCAGGATGGTGTCGAGCACGATGATCGCCGCCACCTGGATCAGGATCATCGGCGCGCACCGGGCGCGAAAGCCGTCATAGAGCAGCACGGCGCCGGCCCCGAGCGAATAGAGCTCTCCCGCGCCCCGGAAGAACGACAGCAGACCGTCCAGGCCGATGCCCAGCGGGCCGACGCCGACGATATTGTCCGAGAGCTTCTTGGTGCGCTCGATGCTTCCGCGGATGTTGTGAAGATCGAGATGCGACTTGGCGATGAACACCGGAAGGGCTCCGAACGGCAGAGGCCGGCAATCTGCCTTAACCACGAGCGCGCCGGAAGTGGGAGAACGCCAGATTCCCGTGGCACGGGAAGGTGACGCCGTTTGGCCTGCCTCTGGCCGGGAGCCCCTCGGCAAGCGCCGCGTTTATGCTTAAGTTCATGCCATGCGCCGGCGTTCGGCCCACGAGGATAGTTCGATGCTGATCTCGACCACCCCGTTCATCGAGGGACGGCCGGTCCAGGACTACAAGGGCGCGATCTACGCTCAGTCGATCCTGGGCGCGAACGTGGTGCTGGACCTGATGTCGGCGATCCGCGACTTCATCGGCGGCCATTCCAAGTCGTATGAACGGGTCCTGGCTCGGGCCCGCGAGGACGCCATGAAGAACCTGGTCAAGGAAGCCACGGCGCTCGGCGCCAACGCCATCCTGGCGGTGGATCTGGACTACAACACCGTCGGGCCGAACGGCTCGATGATGATGGTTTCGGTTTCCGGGACCGCCGTCGTCCTCTAGGCACGGCGGCGTGAACCCACCTATCGACATCCTCGATCTCGAAGCCCGCCTTGTCGCCGGTGATCGCGCCGCCCTGGCCCGCGCCATCACCCTGGTCGAGAGCCGTCGCCGCGATCATCAGACCGCCGCCCGCGCCCTGCTGGAACGTTTGATGCCGCGCACCGGCCAGGCCCAGCGCATCGGGATCACCGGCGTGCCCGGCGCCGGCAAGTCGACGACCATCGAGGCTTTCGGTTCGCTCCTGACCGCGCAGGGCCACCGGGTGGCGGTGCTGGCGGTCGATCCCTCGTCCGGACGCAACGGCGGCTCGATCCTCGGCGACAAGACCCGGATGGAGCGGCTCAGCGTCGATCCCAACGCCTATATCCGCCCCTCCCCCTCCGGCGGCACGCTGGGCGGGGTGGCGCGCAAGACCCGCGAGGCCATGCTGCTGTGCGAGGCTGCCGGCTTTGACATCGTCATCGTCGAGACCGTGGGCGTGGGCCAGTCCGAGACCGTGGTCTCGGACATGGTCGACATCTTCCTGGCCCTGCTGATCCCCGGCGGCGGCGATGAACTGCAGGGCATCAAGAAGGGCCTGATCGAGTTGGCCGACCTGCTGGTGATCAACAAGGCCGACGCTGATCCCGCCCGGGCCGAGCGCTCGGCGCGCGACTACCGCAACGCCCTGCACATCCTCACCCCGGCATCGCCGGACTGGACGCCGCCGGTTCTGACCGCCTCGGGCCTGACCGGCGCGGGACTGGAGCTGTTGTGGAGCCAGATCCGACGCCATCGCGAGGTGATGACCGCCAACGGGGCCCGGGCCGCGCA
>NZ_PEGG01000075.1 GCF_002737765.1 Caulobacter sp. B11
GCCGCCCGCTGGCGGGGCGCGGCGACCAGCCTGATCCTACCCACCCTGTTTGGCCTGTGGACCCTGGCCCATGGCGCGGTCAGCGGCTGGTACCCCTATCCCTTCCTCGACGTGGCCAAGCGCGGCCTGCCCTCGGTGATTGTCACCATGCTGGTGATGGCGGCGGGATTCTACGCCCTGGCCCTGGTCCTGACCGCCCTGCAGCGGCGGCTGCACCGGCCGGGGCGCGGTCCTGAAGTCCTGGTCGAGTCGCCGGCCCGGCCATGAAGGTCCCCGCCACCAGCGTCGACGATTACCTTTCGCGGGTTCCGCCCGAGCAGCGCGCCGCCCTCGCGACCCTGCGTCGGCAGATCCAGGCGGCCGCGCCCGGGGCCGAGGAGACCATCAGCTATGGTCTGCCGACCTTCAGGCTGAACGGATCGCTGGTCCATTTCGGGGCCGCCAAGAGCCATTGCGCCTTCTACCCGCACGGCGTGATCGAGCCGTTCGCCGATCGGCTCACCGGGTTCGACACCAGCAAGGGCACGATCCGCTTCCAGCCCGAGGCGCCCTTGCCCGAGGACCTGGTGCACGAGATCGTCCAGTATCGCGTGGCGCAAAACGCCCGGCGCTGAACCGCTAGCGGACCAGTCGCCCGTCCTCGATCGCCGCGCGCTCGAACGGAAAGATCACCGCCTCGTCGGGCTTTTCGACGCCCTTGGCCAGTTTCTTGTCGCCGGCGGCGTGCAGGAGCCAGCGCAGGATGTTGAGGCGGGCGGCCTTCTTGTGATCGGCCCGGACGCAGACCCAAGGCGAGGCCGCGGTGTGGGTGCGGGTCAGCATCGTGTCGCGGGCGGCAGTATAGTCATCCCACTTCTCCTGGGCCACGGCGTCCAGGGGACTGATCTTGAAGGCCCTGAGCGGATCGGCCCGGCGGGCGTCCAGGCGCTTGGCCTGCACCTCCTGGCTGATGTCGAGCCAGAACTTGGTCATCCGCATGCCGCTGTCGATCAGCATCTCCTCGAAGGCCGGGGCGTCGCGCAGGAAGCGCTCGTGCTGGACGGGCGTGCAGAAGCCCATCACCGGCTCGACCCCGCCGCGATTGTACCAGGAGCGGTTGAACACCACGGTCTCGCCGGCGCCGGGCAGGTGGTGCACATAGCGCTGGAAGTACCAGTCACCCTTTTCACGGTCGGTGGGCTTGGACAGGGCGATAATGCGGGTCTCGCGGCGCGAGGCGTGCTCGGTCAGGCGGGCGATCGCGCCGTCCTTGCCGGCGGCGTCGCGGCCCTCGAACAGGATCAGGGACCGCCAGCCTTCGGCGATCGCTTTTTTCTGCTGGGCGATCAGGGCCAGCTGCAGGTCGGCCAGTTCATCGTCATAGTCGCGTGAATGGGTCATGGGTCAGCCTACCGCCGGAACAGGGAGTTACGCTAGAAGGAGGGCATGATCCGTCTTTTCGTTCCCCATCCCCTGAGCGCCGGCGCCGGCGTCGCGCCCAGTCTCGACCAGTCCCGCTACCTGATCGCCGTGATGCGGCTGTCGGTCGGCGACGAGATCCTGGTGTTCAACGGCCAGCACGGCGAGTGGCGCTGCACCCTGAGCGAGGCCGGCAAGCGCGGCTGCCTGCTGCGCGCCGAGGAACAGACCCGCGAGCAGGACCACGCCCCTGACCTCGACCTGGTGGTGGCCATGGTCAAGCGCGGTCGGGTCGAGACCATCGTCGAGAAGGCCGCCGAACTGGGCGCGCGCCGCGTGCGCCTGACCCAGACCCGGCGGACCAATGTCGACTTCCTCAAACTAGGTCGGCTGGACGCCATCGCCATCGAGGCCGCCGAGCAGACGGGCCGCCTGGACGTGCCGGTGATCGACGATCCGATGAAGCTGGACAAGATTCTCGACACTTGGGATTCGGCCCGCCGCCTGGTCTTCTGCGACGAGGGCGGCGACGCGCGGCCGATGATCGAGGCCCTGGCCGGGACGGGGGCGCCCGCCGCCATCCTGATCGGTCCCGAGGGCGGTTTCGCGCCCGAGGAACGCGAGCGGCTGCGGTCTCTGCCCTTTGTCATTCCCGTGTCGCTGGGCCCGCGCATCCTGCGCGCCGACACCGCCGCGATCAGCGCCATGACCCTGTGGCAGGCGGCGGCGGGGGATTGGCGAGGACGCTAAAGCAAACCTTCCTCTTGAGGTTCGCAAAGAAAACGCCCAATTGCGCTCAACGACAGTTCGCGGTCGGGGGAAGGGCCACCCCAGCCGAACCGAGATTTGACCCCGGGGAGGGACGGCTCATGGCCGACACCGCTAGCCTGCAGGAGCGTCCGCTGACGCTGGACGACCTGACCGCCTATTTCGCCTCGGGCTCCAAGCCCAAGGAACAGTTCCGGGTCGGGGCCGAGCACGAGAAGTTCGGCTTCTATCTCGGCAGCCATGAGCCCGTGCCCTATGAGGGCGACAAGGGCGTCCACGCCCTGTTGACCGGCCTGCAGCGTTTCGGCTGGAAGCCGGTGATGGAAGGCGAAGTCATCATCGGGCTGGAGCGCAACGGCGCCAATGTCAGCCTGGAGCCGGGCGGCCAGTTCGAACTGAGCGGCGCGCCGCTGCTGACCATGCACGACATCTGCCAGGAGACCGGCCAGCACCTGGACGAGGTCAAGACCGTGGCCGACGAGCTGGGCCTGGGCTTCCTGGGCCTGGGCTTCTCGCCGGTCTGGACGCGCGAGCAGGTGCCGATCATGCCCAAGGGGCGCTACGTGATCATGCGCAACTACATGCCCAAGGTCGGCGGCCTTGGCCTGGACATGATGCTGCGCACCTGCACCGTGCAGGCCAATCTCGACTTCTCGTCCGAAGCCGACATGGTCGCCAAGTTCCGCATGAGCCTGGCCCTGCAGCCGATCGTCACGGCCCTGTTCGCCAATTCGCCGTTCACCGAGGGCAAGCCCAACGGCTTCCTGTCGAGCCGGGCCAATGTCTGGACCGACACCGACGCCGACCGCACCGGCCTGCTGGACTTCGTGTTCGAGGACGGCTTCGACTTCGAGCGCTATGCCCGCTACGCCCTGGACGTGCCGATGTATTTCGCCAAGCGCGGCGATACCTATATCGACCTGGCCGGCCGCAGCTTCCGCGACTTCATCGACGGCAGGATCCCCGAACTGCCGGGCGAGCGGGCCTCGATCAAGGACTGGGCCGACCACACCACCACCCTGTTCCCGGAGGTGCGGCTGAAGACCTATCTGGAGATGCGCGGCGCCGACGCCGGGCCGTGGAGCCGCCTGTGCGCCCTGCCGGCCCTGTGGACCGGGGTGTTCTATGACGACGCCGCCCTGGCCGCGGCCTGGGACCTCTGCAAGGACTGGACGGCCGAAGACCGCGCCGGCTTGCGCCGCGACGTGCCGACCCTGGGCCTCAAGGCCCGGGTCGCCGGCCGCAGCGCCCAGGATGTCGCCAAGGACTTCGTCGCCATCGCCCGGTCGGGCCTGAAGGGCCGCGCCATGCTGAACGGCGGCTTCCTCGACGAGACCATCTATATGGGCGAGCTGGAAGAGATCGCCGAGAGCGGCGTCACCCCGGCCGAGCGCCTGCTCGACCTCTATCACGGCGCCTGGAAGGGCGACATCAACCGGGTGTTCAAGGACTGCGCCTACTAGCCAGGTATTGGGCTAGATCGACCCCGTGCCCTGGTAGGGCCGACCCACGACGCCGCCGTCCTTGAAGTTGTCGCCTGGCTGGGCCGCGTCGTCGGGCATTGAGACGTTGGGCGGCCAGTGCTCGGCCTGGCTGGCGCCGGACCCGCTGTCGGTGTGACGCACGATGTCGGCGATGTCAGGCGCCTCGGTGTCGGCCGGGGCTTGGCCGTCGACCTGGAAATCGACATGCTGCGGATAGAAGGCCAAGCGGCCGGCGATCTGGATCACGGCGGGGTTGGGGGTCTCGTAGGACCACACCGCGTTCACGATCAGCTTGCCGTCGCGCTGGATCGTGAAATAGCTCGCCTCGCCCTTGTAGGGGCAGTGGCTGGTCTTGTCGGTCTTGCGTAGGAAGGCCATGGCCACGTCGTCGCGCGGGAAATACCGCACCAGCGGATAGTCGGCCTCGGCCAGCAGCAGAACGTCGCCGCTGTCGGCGATCTCGTGGCCCTCGAACAGAACCCTGACCCGGGCCGCTTCGCTGGAGAGGGTGATCGGATGGCTCGCATCGGAAATCGTCATCGGAAGCTTCCTTGTAGGGGGGCGTCGCTGACTCGATAACGCGCACCAAGGACGTAGGGCTCCATGGCGGCAAGCCTTTGCTTGTGAAACACAGGGCTGCGTGATCTTCTCCCCCCCAAATGGGGAAGGCGAGGGCGAAACGACCGGGGTCGTTGGCGCTCGCAAATTTGGAATCACAAGGCTTTCAGTATGAACATCGTTATCGCCCTCGGGATCCTGGTCACGCTGGTGACCGGAATTCCCGTGCTTATCCAACTGCTGCGCGATCACCCGCGCGGCCTGATCATCCTGTTCTTCGCCGAGATGTGGGAGCGCTTCTCCTACTATGGCATGAGGGCGATCCTGATCTTCTATCTGACGCAGCACTTCCTCTTCGACCCGAAGACCGCCTCGTCGCACTACGGCTCCTATACTTCGCTGGTCTATCTGCTGCCGCTGATCGGCGGCTTCCTCGCCGACAAGTATCTGGGCACCCGCAAGGCCGTGGCCTTTGGCGCCATCCTGCTGGTCGCCGGTCACCTGACCATGGCGGTCGAGGGCAAGCCGGCCGTCCAGACCCTGACCTATTCGGGCCAGACCTACGAGTTCGTCTCGGAAGGCCGCGGCCAGGACCTGGTCGCCAGGCTGGTGGTCGACGGCAAGCCCTATGAGGTCGCCGCGACCAAGACCGGCGACTTCGAGGTCAAGGGTCTGCCGCAGGACGCCCCCCTGCCCGCCGTGCTGGCCAAGAACGCCTACACGCTGGACGTCAAGGATCGCGATCCACTGTACCTGAACATCTTCTGGCTGGCCCTGTCGCTGATCATCGTCGGCGTCGGCTTCCTCAAGCCCAACATCTCGACCATCGTCGGCCAACTGTATCCGCAAGGCGACCCGCGCCGCGATCCTGGCTTCACCCTCTACTATTACGGCATCAACCTCGGCTCGTTCTGGGCCTCGATCCTGTGCGGTCTGCTGGGCGTCACCGTCGGCTGGTGGGCGGGCTTCGGCCTGGCCGGGATCGGCATGCTGTCCGGCTTCATCGTCTTCGTGCTGGGCAAGCCTCTTCTTCAGGGCAAGGGCGAACCGCCCGAGCCCAAGGCGCTGAAGGCCAGGTCGTCGGACCGATCAATCTCGAGATCCTGATCTATGTCCTGGCCCTGGTCGGCGTCGGCGGCATCTTCTTCCTGGTGCAGAGCAACCCCGTCGTCGGGGCGGCCCTGATCGCCGGCATCGTCGCCTCCCTCGGCTCTCTCCTGTGGTTCATGTTCGCCAAGTGCAGCAAGATCGAGCGCGAGCGCCTGGCCCTGGCGGTGTTCCTGATCTTCGGCGCGGTGGTGTTCTGGACCCTGTTCGAGCAGGCCGGATCGTCCCTGAGCCTGTTCGCCGCCACCAATGTCCAGCTCGACCTCGTCTCGGCCCCGGTCCAGTGGTTCAACGGCGCGGTCACCTTG